>JACQVH010000208.1 GCA_016209895.1 Candidatus Hydrogenedentota bacterium
CACGCCTTCACCTCGGTTGTTGGAGAAGACATTGTTCTCGGCTACGCCTTTTGCGCCACTGGTGAATTGGATACCGTCATCTCCGTTGTTCTCGCTGCGGTTGTTACGGAACGTCGGCGCCGCATCCGCTCCGTCCACGTAGAAGCCGTCCCAGAAGTTGTCGGTGGCGTCGCAGTCCTCGATTAGCGATTCGCCTTTCCCGAGAATCTGGACCGCGTCGCCGGCACACTTGCGAAAAATGCAGCGAGTGATCTCGACAGAGCTCCGTTCGACCCTTACGAGCGGCAGGTGAAGGCGTTGTACCGGCTTCAAGTCTTCGCCACCGGCGTGCTCGAAGGTGATCTCGCGGATAGTGCCGCTACTGCAATTGGAGACCGTAAGTACCGGACCTTCGGCATTTCTTCGGAAGATGACTTCATCGCGGTCCACGCCCTGGAGGACGATACCGTCTTTGAAGGTAAATGGTCCCTCATAGGTACCGGCGGCAACGGTGACCGTGTCGCCGGCCTGGGCCGCGTCAATCGCAGCCTGGATCGTGGGGAACTCTGAAGGCACGAGCAACACGCGCCCATGGCTGAGGGACGGCAAGAAGAGCATTAGAGCGCATGTGAGCAAGTGCGGCACGAGTGGCACCTCATACCGCTGGTCACCCGAGATTATCGCGGGACCCCTTCTCCATTTCCCGACAAGCGCCATGACCGCACCCTCCCCTTAATCTCCCCAAGGAACTTTATTAAACGCTAGGCGAACGGGCTACGATCTGTCAACTTAAGGCTTGGGGTGCGTAGTCCGGGGTGTCTGCGAGCCTTGATATGTTAGAATCATGCGCTCCGTGTGTGAAAGGGTTTCAAATGATTAAAGGTTTGCGCAAGAACTTGGTAGTGGATGCGTCGAATCGGCCAGTGGCGGTGCAGATTGACTATGCTGACTGGCTGGTACTGGAAAGCCAACTTGAAAATCTCGCGCGTCGCGGCAAAGCGGTAGACCTGTCTCGACATGCGGGAGTGCTGTCGCTCTCCTATGATCCAATGCAACATCAAATCGGCATGAGGGAAGAATGGTCATGAGACAAGTCAGCGGATGTTTCTTTCCGTTTGTCGCATTGGTACTCGCGCTGTCTGTTACGGGTTCAAGCGGAAACGCGGCGGCCGGGACGGTTTATGCCACGGAGCGCGGGGATGAACTGGTGCTGACGTGGACCGGGGACGAGACGATTGAAGTTTTGGTATCCAAGTCGGGCGGGTTGTATCGCGCGCCGGTGCGTGTGATGGTTAATGGCCAGACGCTTAGGTTCAATGGTTTCTATGTGCACATGAACAAGCGCGAGGATGGGTTTCGCGTCGTGAGCACGGAGGCGGGATTGAGAGACGGGCGCATCCACGTGGCGCACGTGCTGAAGCATCCAAAACTGAAGAAACCGACCCAACTTGACTTTCAATTGTGGATGGAACCGCAGGACCGGGGTCTGCGCATCGAAGCGGACGTTAGGGGAGACAGTCAACATCTCGACCGACTCGGCCTCGGTGACCAGAGCGGGACGGGTCTCGCGGCGGAGCGGATGTTTTTCGGGCGGATGTACGTCCTGGACAAACCGCAGGCTTTTGAGCATGAGCACAACTACAACACCTGCAAATTCTGGTGCTGGACGATGGCCAACGGTCTTACCGAACTCCAGGCCACGGGTGGGCCGGCCAAGGGTTTTCGCTACAACCCGGAGTTGGGCCGCTACGATCTCTACACGTATTGCGAATCGCCGATAAAGTACATCTTCTGGTTCACGACGAAGGGGCCGAATACGGCGGTGGACGAGTATCGCCGGACGATTGATATCCCCGCGCCACCCACGCTATCCCAACTCGTCGGGCGCGTGGGCGTGATGACGGCATATCCCATCGGCGAGCGCTACGAGGACTTCCTGGAGGAATGGGCGGGCCGGGGCGCGCGGAATTTCGTGTGGCTCTCGTACTTCCCCACCCCCGGCGACCGACAAAAGGTGGAACCGTTCGGCGCCCTGTATGCGACGTACGACATTTACCTGGATAACTTCGCCGAGGGTCCGCGCAAGGCTGCTGATTGGTCGCCGAAACGGGTTCAGTATCGGGATAACGGCAAGATGGTTCGGGGCTACTGGAACTCGACGTGGCTTCTCCCCGAACTCTACGTTCAGGCCGCTACCACCCGGGTGATGGGCGTGTTTGGCCGCGAGTTCAGCAACGACGACGATAAGCAGGACTTCGTCTCGAGCCCCGCCACGCGTTACTCGAATCTGGCCATCACGCGGGCTGAGGTGGGACCGAACGCGATGTATCTCGACGTGCACGCGTCAAAAACACCGCACCACTATTTCGATTGGAAGGGCGGCCACCACGGGGCCTGGGAGCACATGCGCGGCGAGAAGGCGCTGTTCGATTTCGTTCGAGATTATCTCGGCAACGTGCCGATCTGGTCCGAGGGCGGCGGGGAAGACTATGCCGGCTTGATGGATGGCGGCTGGTTCATGGATTACCGTCCGCCCGAGGAACTCGGCATTCACGCGGCGAAGTGGCAATACTTCCCGTTCATTGATTGGGTGCATAGGGAACGGCTGCTCAACATGAGTATCTACTACCCGCCGGACCACTACGACACCAACATGGTCAATCTCGCAGTCTTGTTCGGGCGTCCGCAGGCCGTTTCCGTGTACGCGGGAACTCCGCAGGAGGACGTGAGCGGCCGGCTGAAGGTCTACTATATGACCCAGGGCTTTCACCAAATGTTGGGATTGAGCCGGATGGAGCGAATTGATTTTCAGGACGACGACATCAATCGGTGTATCGTCACGTATTCCAACGGCGCGAAGGTCTGGTCCAATCGCAGCGGCGAGGAATGGGCGGTCGAGGGGTATCGCTTGCCGCCGGAAGGATATCTGATCAAGGGACCGGACAGTTTTCTGGAATACCGGGCAATGAAGGACGACGTCATCGTGGACGTCGTGCATTGCCCCGGTTACGACTACTATTCGGCGCCGAAGTCCGTGGATTTCGGACCGATTATCTGTAACGGCGCGGTTGCCGTGGTGAGCGAGAGTCCGGAACGCGTTATCTTCTACGAAATTCAAAAACCCGGCGGCATTACGTTCCGTCTCGGTGAAGTATGCGGGACTCAAGCGGGCCAGCACGCACTACGTGCTTGGGCGGTACTCACGCGAGACCGGCGCGTGGAAATAACGTTCCCGGCGTTCCGCCAACCACCGGACCCGAAGGATCGCAAGGAACTTGGCGACACGGTATCGTTCAGCTCGGTCGAGATGCGAAACACGCTGCGCTATGAGGTCGAGTTGGCTCCGGCTTCTTAACGACGAATAGGACTTATCGGACATGTATGGGACGTATCCTTGCCGGGGTCGTCGTATTTCGCGGGTGTGGCGGTGGCCCGTGATCTATCCTGCCGCCACTTAGGCGGTAGGCGCGGTTTCGAGGGACTTCTTTTTTCGCGGGTCGAACTTGCCGATAGGGCGCTTCAGCATCCGGGTCAGGCCGTTGACGATGGTGTGGACTTGTGCCGGGGAACGGACTCGGCGGATGAGATTGAGCGCGACTTTAGGCCGGAAATAGAAAGAGGCGTAGGCCTTCTTGTATAGTCGCCGCATCTCTTCGTCAGGCACGGGACAGTAGCTGCGCACGAAGTAATGATGGCCGAGACCGGTGTACTCGACATGGGGAAAAATCGCGCCGGCGGCGACCAAATCCTCGTAAATCTCGGTGCCCGGAGTTACGCGCAGGGGGTGGAAGGTCGCAATGTCGAGAGGAAGGGAACACGCCAATTGTATGGTGGATTCGATCTCCTCGCGGGTCTCGGACGGAAACCCGATAATGAAGTATCCCATGATCGCCATGTCGGAGACGCGTTTGATCATGTGGACCTTTTCACGCACGGTTTCGACGGTGAGAGCCTTCTTGATTTGCTTGAGGATGCGATTGGACCCGCTCTCGATGCCGACGGCGAACGCAAAACAACCGGCCCGGCGCATCAGCTTGACGGTCTCCTCGTCCAAACGGTCCAAGCGAACGCCGTATGGACAGTTCCAGGCGATCTTTACGTTTTCGGAGAGGAATTTTGTGCAAACCTCGACGACGAAATTGCGGTCGAAACTGAAATTCTCATCCACTAAATCGACGGTTTGGACGCCGTAGTCCTTTTGAAGGTAACGGATTTCCTCGATGATGCCGTCCACGCTGCGCTTGCGTATTTTGCGACCGGTAACGAGGTAGGAACCGCAAAACGTGCAGAGATAAGGACACCCGCGGGTCATGGCCATCGGCGCCGCGGGGTACCTGGCGGTCAGAAATGAATAACCCCAGCGGTACCGGCGCGGGTCCATCAGGTCCCAGGCCGGCATGGGTAGCGTGGAAAGGTCTTCCACTAACGTTTTAGGATTCGCCCGGACCGCCCCGCCGGTATCTTTCCAGACCAGTCCTTGAATATCTTCGAGGTCCGTGCGACCGGCCGCGATACGTTCCAGAAAGCGCGCGAAACCGGGTTCCGCTTCTCCGGCGATCGCATAGTCCATCTCGGGAAATTGGCGGAATAGTTGGTCCGGGATTTCCGTGCTGGGATGCGGACCGCCCAGCACCGTAGCAATACTGGGCGAGACAGCCTTGATTCGGCGCAGCATCTCTGCGATGGGTTCCAAGTCCGCAGAGTAGGCCTTCAGCCCGACCATGTCGGGCGCATACTCGCGTACCGCCCGCTCGAAATCATCGTAGGTGTAGTGTTCGAGCAGACAGTCCACGAACTTGACCTCGTGCCCGGCGTTTCGGGCGATGGACATCAGATATCCCTGGCCGAGGTCCGGAATGCAATTGAATCGTTCTTTGGAAACTGAAACCGAGAATAGGATTTTCATTCGCGCCACTCCTGGATCGAGGCTTCTACGTGCGGGTTACTGTCGGGCCGACTTCTATGACGTTCTCGGGCAAAACTGAAAGCACTTCGCCGCGCAAGTTGCGCACCGCAAACCCTAAGTCTATCGAGGAAGCCGTGTTATGTCAACACAAAAAACCAAGATACTGGTTCATCGAATTCCCGTAACGCGGGGGACGATTTCGATTCAGAAAAAAACGGTTGGCATTGAAATGGGAATAGGCTAAAATATAAGCAAATTGCCGAACGGAGGCGATAGCGATGCCTACCTATGAATACCATGCGATTCGTGCGGAAGGGGACGAGGAGAAGTCGTTTGTGGGGGGCGTATTGATTGCGAAGTCCCGCCAGGAGGCCAAGGAGAAGCTTCGCGAGCGTGGCCTAAAAGCCACGATGCTCAAGCAGGCTAAAGGCATGATGGCGGTGCTGAAATGGTTCGAGGCGGATATTCGCTGAGCATCGCGCGTGAGTGAATTTTCGATTTGCGATTGAATGGAACGCGGATGGCCACGGATTTTTTGACCTTGCCGGTACAATAAGTGGTCCTATTCGCAAGACGTCTATTTTCATGGAAAAGAAGTAGGCGGCTGCATGTGGAACGGCCCGACGTGGCCACATGCCAACAGTCTGACGCTTTCGGCGATGGCGGCGACACTGAATCACCGTGGCGAGTCGAGGCGGCTTCGCGCATCACGAATCAATCGGCGGGGAAAGTGATCGTCGTGAATAATGCAACGAGTGACTAGTTCCGAGTACCGAGTGAACGACTGCGTATTGCCGGAACTCGTCGGGGCTTTCTCGATTACTCTTAGAACATTTCTTCGAGGAAGGAGGGGTCGGGGATTTTGTCTTCGTAGACTTCGACGCCGCGCTCTTCGCGGAGTCGCTCCATTACTTTTGAGTAGAGTATGGCGGGCGCCAATTCTGGTTTGGCCTCCGCCAAGGTTTTGACGCGTTCCGGTGCGTGTTGCAGAACTTGGAGCACGAAGTAGGAATCCGGGACTGTCTGAATGATGGCCCGGCCTTGCTCATCTACGCCGGCGCGATCGAACGTGGGCATAAACACCGGGCCAATAATGTCACCTCTCTCCGCCCCGGAGGCGTTCAGCCAGAATCCGCGGAATTTTTCCAAGTTGGGGTTGTTTTCAATCCCGGCCTCGAAAACTAGATTCGGGTTGAGGTGATAATATTCCTGAGCGATACTGTCAAACTGTTCGCCGGCCTCGATCCGGCGACGTATTTTGGCGGCCTCAGCCACCGCCTGATGACCTACGTTCGGGTTCTGCGGATTTCCGGGAATTACTGTGGGAAAACAAATGGCGCGGAACGCAATGGCTTCCCATTGTTTCAGCGAATCTTTACGATAGGTATATTCCTGAACGTACTCGGCATCACTGATCGCGAGGGTGCCTTCTCGCCAGGCCTCATCGCGGCGATAGGCCACGGCCGCTTCGCCCAACAACTTCGTGCGCGTCTGCTCGATACCGTATTGACGCTCTTCGGCCATGAACTTCATGTAATCATCGCTTAGGCCGTATTCCTTGGGATTCGAGATTTTCATTTTGCTGTCGGGATGCGTCGCGTCATACTGTTGTTCGGCGAGTTCGCGCTGCACGTAGATTTTGCCGGCGCTCTCCAGTTGCTCGGCGAGGTTTCTCTTGATCTTGTCGTCAATGTAGGTATTCAGTACACGCAACAGATCACCCTTCGTACGAATCAGCGGTTTTTCTTCGGGGGTCGTCTCGCGGATGACACGATAGAGGTCGCCCCGAGTGATGTATTCGTCATCAATCTTCGCGACGCGGATGCGGTCCTTGTCGGTAATGAATCCGCAGCCGGCGAGGCACGCCCATAGTCCGGCCAGCGCTAAGGGTCCAGTCCAACCGCGTCTCCGGGTGATTCTGATCATTCGTAACGGTCCTTTTGTACGTCTCGGATTTCCCGACGCTGATTGTAGCACGGGGGTTGCTTGCGGCGCAGCAAATGCTTGGATATCATTTCAGTCGGCAAGCTTGGAAGAACGAATGTTTTACTATTATCTCTACATGGGGCTACTGATCGTGACCTTGGTTATTTGGACCGTGCTTGCGCTTCAGGACGATGGGCGAGGCAACGGGGATTCAGGACACAAGGATTAACCTAAGCACCATCTTCACCTCGAGCAAACGGATTCACCCCCGGGTTATTCCCCGCTTGGTGTGGTGTCCTCTCCGAGATACTTGCTCTTGCCCAGGGACTTCAGGAAGGCATCAATGTCGAGGTCCGTGTCTGGAATGCCTTGTTCCGGGTGGAAGCGCAGCGGATCGCGGATATAGGCGCGGTGGCAGGCCGGACACAGGTCCAGTTTAAACGCCTTGTACACGGTTTCCTCGATTTCGCGGGGGTCTTTGTGTTTGAGTCGCTCGATGAGCGCGAGAATCTCCGCGCGGTGGTCACGCACGAGGTCCGCGAGATGCACTTCCAGTTCGTCATAGGCGGCGCGGACATCAATCTTTACGGTGTACCGCAATGCGTCCTGCGCCAAGGTTCGTCCACAACCGTCGCATCGGTAGGTAATCATTGGTCCACTCTTTTCTGCACGATGTCTACTCGCACTCTTCAGGCATCATTTGCCCGCAAGCTTCACCACGAAGTGATTCTCGCCTCTATTTAGATCATACCGCAAGAAGAGCAGTTCGCGGGAGATGATCTTTCCTTCAATCAGCCCGGGAGCAGGTCCGATTTGGTATAAGGAGTAGTCTCCCCACAGGGTCATCCCGAACGGCATGGCCGTGGGACTGTTCACGGAAATCTCGATTTCGCGGCTCCAGGTGAAGCGGGTGTCGTGAATCAGGCGGGTCCGCGGCACGACGGGTTCCGCAAAGAACTCGCCCGGCTTCCAGGGGCGCTTGTAATTGCGCAGGCACACGGGCTCGACCTTGCCCTCGATAAAGATCATCTGGACTTGGCGATCATAAAAGAGGAAGGTCTTGGGCCAGGGACCGCACGCCGTGCTCCAGGCGTAGTCAGGGTTGTACGGATTCGTCGGCGTGTCTTCCCAGAGCATGTACGATGAGGCCGTCTGCGGATATCGGTCCCGATAGAGACGCGCGGCTTCGGGCAAGGTCATCATCCGGGCGCCATCCTTAAAGTACTTTACGAAGCGCTCGAGCATCACGGCCGCCTCGCGGATGTCTTCGTCCGTATAGCATCGAGCCAGGTCGGTACGTTCCATCTCGTGGGCTTCCTGATGCTGCAACAGGAATACGTGGTCGTTGTAGCGAGTATTGCGCCGGTAGTTGTCGGCGAGGCCCTTCCAATACTCGATATTTTCCCAGGAACAAATCCCGCCGCGGGCCACGTCGTTGGGATCCGTGGAATACAGGCAGGGATTGCCGGAGTGAAAACTCTTGAGCAAATCACGGGCGGTCCATTCCATGGCGACCACGCCCCGTTCGGCGGAGGGCCGCAGCCGCTCCTCGCGGTCCATGTAGTAAAAGCCCCAGGGGCAACCGCGGTCGGTGATCTCGTCCACCTCGATCTGTTCCCAGCAGAAGCCCCACAGCCCTTCGAAGCCCAAGTCTTCGAGGACGGCGCCGATCTGCGGGTCGGTGTGCCCGGCGGCGGCGATGGTGAGCGTAGACCACGGCAGCGCTCTTTGGATGCCGTCACGCGCCTCCGACATTTGCGACTTCTTTTGCGCCAGCGAGCCGGAAAGCGCGGGCGTGGCCACGGCGACCTCGTCACCGAAACTTTCGTGCCAGCGGGTGAGTTCCTTGGCGGCGATGCGCGCCGATTCCGGACTGACAATCCAGGTGATGGGCACGCCCAAGGGATGCAAGATTCCCGCCAGCAGGCGCATCCCGTCCAAGCACGTCACGCCATCCTTATGCCGTGCGGCCAAGCTCGCAAACAGATAGATCAACTCGCCCATGAATTAGCTACGTTTGTGTGGGTCCAAGTTCTCATCAAGTTTGAAACCGTTCATTGACTGGTTGTTACTTCCAGAGGGACTATGCGTTCGCGAGTGGCTTCCGCGGCGTAGGCGAGGCATTCCAGGATATCGTCATTGCTCAACCGTGGATAGGCCTTGAGGATCTCTTCATTGGTATCTCCGTTGGCCAGATACTCGAGGATCAACCAAACCATGATCCGAGTTCCCTTTATGCACGGTTGGCCATGACAGACATTTGGGTTAGCACTGATTCGGTCATAGGGTCTGGACATCAATAAGGCTCCTTTCCTTGCGGCCAGGGGGAGATTCATTGTTTGCATATTGCGACAACACTTTCTTGCACCACCTTCTCCACCGCGCGACTCATGGCTGCGGCCAGCGACGGTAAGTCCGCCGCTTGGAGAGGTTCCTTCGCGGAGAGCGTGGCCGTCCAGCGGCCTTTGCCGCCGATGGCCTCGCGGAGTTCGAGACGCACTTCACAGAGCGCGACTGCGCCTTCCGGCGCGCGCACTTCCTCGAATCGGCGGAGTTGCCCGGTCAGTATCAAGTCGGGGACGCCGAGGTTACCGGCGAGACCCACGTCGCGGAAGCGCCCGGAACTGCTCAAGGCGTCCTGAAGAGCGCGGGTCACGACGTCGCGGGGCAGTTCCGCCCACTCGACATCGGGATAGTTGCCGAGGACGTAATCGGACTCGCGGTACACGATCTTCAGCTTGTAGGGCTGAGCGGCTTCCAGCGGTCGAATCGCCAACAGCTTTTCGGTGGCTTCGACGCGCGGGGTCTCAATCTTGGGGTTTACACTGTAGCGGACGACCGGCTTATACGTACGACCGGCGCAATTTGAGAGACCAAGCGTTACCGACAAAACCGATGCCAGCAGTAGGACCCATCGGCTCCGACTGACAAGCTGGAATCGCAGGCGGATAAGCATCATCGTTCTCCTGTAGGTTCGCCTTTGCCTCGAATGATCGCCGCCGGGTCCTCCTTCAGGTACACAGCGAGTTCGCGAAGCGCGTCGAGGGCTTCAGTCAAGCTGCGGAGTGATTCGCGCAGGGTGTATTCGATATTGTCGGTCTTGTTTACGACGACGCGGGTGGCGGTTTCAAAGGTCTTGGCCGTCTCTTGTAGCGACTCGGATACCGCTTTGAACTGCTGGCGGACGTCGGATTGGATACCTGCCAAGTCCAGGGGTGCGACTTTTTCATTCAAGGACTTGATTAGGTCGTTCGCATTCTTCGCCAATTGACTGAGTTCTTCCGAAAGCCGATTGAAATTCTCGAGGCCGTGCTCGGCATCGTCTTTCACGTCTTCCAAGGTTTCGTTGGCGGTTTGCAGGAAATCATCGCCGCTCTGCACGAGGTCGTCCACGTGTTGCACAATTCGCGATAAATCGCCCGGCTTCATGCCCTCGAAACCGGTATAGATTTGCTGGGTCACGGTGCTGAGGTTTTCGAGTAGGACGCCCATTTGGCTGCCGAACGCGGCGAACAGCGAGCGTTCCGCCGGTATACGCGAACCGGGCGGTAGGAGCGGCTTGCCGGGGTCTCCGCCTTGAAGCGAGACGCACATGGTGCCGGTCGCAAGACTGTACAGAGCGAGATGGGCAGTGACCCCTTGGTGCAGGCCACGGTGTTCCGGACTCAGCTTGGTAGGGTCCAGGGAGATAATCACGCGGGCCTTGCTGGTTTCCGTGACGGAGATATCTTCGATCCGGCCGACGGTGACCCCGACGTACTCGACCAACCCGCCGACGCCGAGTCCTAGGATTGACTCGTCGAATTCGATCCAGTATCGGATTTCTTCGCCGCCGCGGAATCCGGAGAGAATGACGATGCCCGCCACGATTATCGCGACGTTGGTCAACAAGAAAAGCCCGACTTTAATCTTCTGTGCGCGTGTGGCCACTCCGTTTTCGCTCCTCTACGCCTTGCGCTGGGCAATATGAGCGTCGGGGCGCCGTTCAAAAAACTGGCGCACCCGCTCCGCTCCGGACGATTCCGCTTCTTTCACCGTTCCCAAAAAGATCACTTTGCCTTGCTCGAGCATCATGATCCGGTCCGCAATCTTGCGAATGGACTCGAGTTCGTGGGTCACGATCACAAAGGTTATCCCTAACAACTTGCGGATATCCAGAATCAAGTCGTCCAAGCCCGACGCAATAATGGGATCGAGGCCGGCCGAGGGCTCGTCGAAATAAATGATCGGCGGGTCGAGCGCCATGGCCCGCGCCAACCCGGCGCGCTTGCGCATGCCGCCGGAAAGCTCGTCCGGCAGAAGATGTTGTGCGGCGGCCAAGCCGACGAGGCTCAGTTTGAGTCGGACGATACCTTCGATCAAGGCCTCGTCCACTTGGCCGTACTCGCGCAGCGGCAGCGCGACGTTCTCGCCGATGGTCATGGAATTGAACAAACCGCCCGATTGAAACGCGATGCCAATGTTTTGTTGCGTGGTCGCGAGTCGGTCTTCGTCCAGTGTGGTGATATCTACACCGGAATACAGCACTGAGCCGGAGGTCGGGCGCAGCAGGCCGGTCATGTGCTTCAGCAACGTGGTCTTTCCGCAGCCGCTGCCGCCGACGATCAGGAAAATCTCGCCCGACTGCACTTCGAAGGAAATCCCATCGAGCACCAACGTATCGCCGTAGTGCGCGACTACGTCGCGCACTGAGATGACCGGCGGGTGGTGATCCTTGGCGTTCATTGCCGGTGCTTAGTCCCATGCATAATAGAAAATCGCCGCGAAAATCATGTCAATCACAATGAGAAAGAAGATGTCCATAACCACGGCGCGCGTGGTCATCAAGCCGACGCCGCGCGACCCGCCCTTTACGCGCAGGCCGTTGTGGCAACCGACGAGGACGATCGTAAACGCAAAAATCACCGACTTCAGCATGCCTTGGAAGAAGTCGCCGAGGTCGGCCCAATCCAGCGTTTGACGGAACCACACGTCGCTTCGATGGCCGAGCACCGGAATGCCCCACGCGGCTCCGCCCAGAATTCCGGAGACCATGCCGAGGACGACCAAGCAGGGCATCGCCAGGAGTAGTGCCAGCACCTTCGGCGCCACCAGGAATTGGGCGACGTTGAGGCCCATGCCGCGGAGGGCGTCAATTTCCTCCTGCACTTCCATGGTCGCCAATTCGGCGGCGATGGCGGCCCCGGTGCGCGCCGATACGACCACCGCGGTCATCACCGCGGCGAGTTCCCGGAAGAAAGCGATCACGACCAGGCTGGCCACGTAGATGTCGGCGCCGTACAGACGAAGCTGCGCTGCGGACAGCATGGCGATGATCATGCCAAGCAGGAAGTTCATCAGGCAGTTGATCCCGATAGCACGTACGCCCATTTCATGGACTTCATCTACGAATAGTCCCCAGCGAAACTTGCGACCCTCGAACGGGCCGACAAAGGTCCAATAGATGGCGTCCACGTACAAATCGAGGAAGTCGCGGGCTTCTGAAACGAAATTGATTCCGTGGTCCCCGACGCGTTCGACGAATCCGGGCGACCGCGGTTTCTCTTCGAGGCCGCCCTCGAGGCCCGGCTTAATGAGTTCCATGAATTCGGCGACGCGTCCGTGGTGTGATTCGAAGCGAAATTCTCCATGCTTCGATCTCACTAAGTCGGCGATCTTCAATAGCCAAGCGCCGCCGCGCGAGTCCATCGTTTCCGTCTCGGAGAAATCCAGGATAAGTTCTTCGCCGCGGGCAATTCCCTGTTGCCGGACAGAGTCCAAAAGTCCGCGACCACTCTCTTGGTTCAACTCCTTGGGACACGGGACCCGTTTGGTGGTCATCGAGAGTCTCCCGCCAACTTCTCGAATTCGTCTTCGGTAAGTACGGGTATGCCGAGTTCTCGCGCCTTGTCCCGCTTCGACCCCGGACTTTCGCCCGCTACCACGTAGTCGGTTTTGCTCGTGACGCTAGACGTAGGTCGGCCGCCCAGTTCCTTGATCCGGGCGTGGATACCGTCGCGCGAGTAGCGCTGCAACGTTCCGGTCACCACGAACGTCTTGCCGTCGAAGGGTTGCGCCCCCGTCGCCGCCCGCGATTCTTCGCGCATGTTTACGCCGCGCTTCTGTAGGCGTTGAACGAGGGTCCGGTTCTCGTCCGTGTCAAAGAAATCGCGCACGCTGCGGGCCACCGTCTCGCCGATTTCGTGGATTTCCTGCAGTTCTTCGACGGAGGCTTCCATAAGCCGGTCCATCGAGCCGAAATACTGAGCCAGGATTTCGGCGGTGTGCCCGCCCACGTGGCGAATGCCGAGGCCGTGAAGCAAGCGACGCAGGGGCTGATTCCGGCTGGAATTGATCGCGTTCATCAAATTGGCCGCTGATTTCTTGCCCATGCGTTCCAGGTCGGAGAGAACGTCTTCGTTCAGGTCGTAAATATCGGCCGGACTCTTCACCAACTCGCGGGTCACGAGTTGTTCCACCAGCGCCGGACCGAATCCTTCGATGTCCATGGCGGCGCGTCCCGCAAAATGCTCGAGCCGCTCTTTGAGTTGCGCGGGACAAGACAGGTTCAGGCAGCGGAGATGCACGCCTTCGGGGTCCTTGTGCACTTCCCCGCCGCATTCCGGGCATTGCTTGGGAATGGGAAACGGTTTCGCGCCGTCGGGACGGAATTCCGGCAGGTGTCGGAGGACCTGCGGGATGATTTCTCCGGCTTTCTGAATCTCGACCGTGTCTCCGATCTGGATGTCTTTCTTGGCCAAGTCTTCGAAATTGTGCAGCGTGGCGCGCTTCACCTTCGTGCCCGCCAGAGCCACCGGCTCCATCTCGGCTACGGGCGTGAGCGCGCCGGATTTGCCGACCTGCACGGTAATGCGCAACACCTTCGTGCGCGCCACTTGCGCCGGGAACTTGTACGCAATGACCCAACGTGGGGCTTTGGAGGTCGCGCCCAGACGGCGTCGTTGCACCGCTGAGTCCACCTTTACCACCATGCCGTCCATTTCGAAGTCGAGGTTGTTGCGGCACGATTCCCAGCTATCGCATACCGCGATTACGTCCTTGATGTTCTTACAGTGTTGGGCTTGTTCGCAGGTCGGCAATCCCCACTCGCGCAGCCGCGCCAGCGTTTCCCAATGCGTGGTGAGCTCGACACCTTCCATTGTAGCCACCTCGTAAAACACCGCGTCCAGTCGCCGCCGTGCCACCTGCTTCGGGTCCAGCAGTTTCAAGGTGCCGGCGGTAGCGTTGCGCGGATTGGCCAGCAGCGGGTCTCCGGCTTTCTCTCGCAGTCTGTTTTGCCGCTCCAGCTCCTGGTGTCGCATATAGACCTCGCCGCGCACTTCCAGAATTCGCGGCGGTTTCTTCCCCAACTTGAGCGGCACCGAACGTATGGTCCGGATGTTAGCGGTCACGTTGTCGCCGCGGTACCCGTCGCCGCGCGTAGCGGCGCGCGTCAACTCGCCATTCTCATACGATAGCGAAATGGCGACGCCGTCAATCTTCAGTTCAACCACATACTGGGGTTCCTCTGCTCGCCCCAGTCCTCTGCGCACCCGTTCGTCAAACGCGCGCAGTTCGCCCTCGTTATACGTGTTGTCAATGGACAACATCGGCACTGCGTGCTCGACCGTCTCGAATTCCTCAAGCGGCGCCCCGCCGACCCGTTGTGTAGGCGAGTCCGGCGTGATCAAGTCCGGATATTCCGCCTCCAGTTCCTGGAGTTCGCGGAGGAGCGCGTCAAAATCGGTGTCGGAAATCTCCGGCGCCGCCTCGACGTAATACAGCCGATTGTGCCGTTCGATTTCAGCGCAGAGGGATGCATGTCGCCGCCGCGCTTCCTGCTGAATCGTCTTACTGTGCATTTCCAACCAAGACCGCCGTCACATTCAAACGATGCGAGTACAAGTTTGCCTCTGCCAATATTAACGCACTCCGACCGGCTTGTTCGAGCCGGTCTCGTAAAGCGCTGCGGGGACACAGAATGCGTATCTCTCGTATGATTCCCATAAATTGCAGGAAGTTTCCAAACATTCGCAGTAGGCAGCGTGGCAGCGCCTAAGTTTAGGCCCTTGGCGTGCGGATAGTTGACTCGGGCCGGAAATGGAAACTCGGCCAATGTCTCCGTGGAATGATCGAGGTGATAATCAGCCCCAGGGCGCCGCAGGCGGTGGCCGCCACCGGTGTCCCGTAGATGATGAGAAGGGCCCCGCCCATACCGCAGCCGGGCTCCAAACCTTGACTCCGACGGGACATTTCGTCGCGAATCAAAGTCAGTATCACCCAGCCAATGCCGACGCTGGCCCCGATGGTAAATCCTGCTGCCAATCGTGCAATGCTGGGGGCTCGCAGTCTATAACGATTCCACACGGCTTCGTCGAGGGCGCCGAGGACGCCGCCCGTTAACCCGCCCAATATCGCGCCGACAAGCGCAGGCAGGAGTCCTTCCTCAAATGCAGTTCTGTCGGAAGCGGTATAGACTAGCGCGAAGATAGCGCCTCCGCCGATTACGCTTCCCCAAAGCAGCCCGGTTAGAGCGGGTGGCCAGCGTTTTCGGATGAAGATGTCGGCGGGCTCGGGTGGCTGTGGTTTTTGAACGAGTTGGGATGGGCAGGGGGCGCCTGTGGGCAGGTGTTGACCTTCAACGGTATCTGCGTGTGGGTCCATAATGTCCTCATAGAACCGCAGCCCGAATTGTATCATGTGTCGCTTTTCCTATAAACTTGCCCCGGTCAAGCACAGTTGCAAGGGCACGAGTTCCGCGCGGAGCGAGGAATTCGGTAGACCGATCGCATCGTGCCGTGGGGTTGGGTGGTGTCTGACCGCGTTACCAAAACTGGGTATGCAGATCAAGTGAGTCCTTTTCGTCCTCATACTCTTGACGCCGCCGGTCGTGCGATTCGGCTGACGGTTGTCGGCGTCCTGATTAATGTCCTCTTGGCCGCGATAAAGGGAATTGCCGGCGTATTGGGCAATTCCTACGCGCTGATCGCCGACGCGATGGAATCCACCATGGATGTCATGAAATCGCTGATTGTTTGGGGCGGCTTGAGGATCGCGGCGACGCCGCCGGACGAGGACCATCCTTACGGCCACGGCAAGGCCGAGCCGATGGCCGCCGTCGTGGTGGCGGCAGGTCTCATCGCGGGGGCGATCGGTCTCGCAATCCAGAGCGCGCGCGAGATACTCACGCCCCACCATCTCCCGGCGGCGTTCACGCTGTTTGTCCTCGTCGGAGTCGTGGCGACCAAGGAAACGCTGTTTCGAGTCTTCTCTCGCTTGAGTAGAAAGCTGGGGAGCACGGCCCTGAAGACCAGCGCCTGGGACCAACGCAGCGACGCCATCACCTCGGTGGCGGCGTTCGTCGGCATCGGTGTCGCGCTGATTGGCGGCGAAGGCTACGAAGCGGCGGACGATTGGGCGGCGCTTTTCGCTTGCGCGGTGATCGCATACAACGGCTACCGCCTGCTGCTTCCCGCCATGAACGAAATCATGGACATGGCGCCCGACCCGGCCGTCGAGGGCTTGGTTCGAGAAGTGGCAAGTTCCGTAAAGGGCGTTACCGGTCTCGACGCGTGCTACGTCCGCAAGATGGGCTTGGATTACTATGTGGACCTCCACGTGGAAGTCCGAGGCGAAATCCCGGTGCGCGACGGCCACGAAGTGGCCCATCGCGTCAAGGACGCGGTCCGCCAGGCAAATCCTCGTATCCGCGACGTGCTGATCCACATCGAGCCGGCCGGGCAGCGGAACTCGAATCAAAAGGCGATGAAGGACACCAAGGACTACTTTTATTTGAGCGCCGATGACGTGAATGAACTTTGATTATTGAGAGGGTCTTCTCATGAGTTGGCGGTTTTGTGTTGAAGTTGTGGCTGTCACGTTATGTGGTTCACTCTGGGCCCTAGCAGATTCCAGTGAGGTTTGTCACGTTGGCGCCCAACTGCATCTTCAGTCCCCGCCGGCTTTCTATATGCGGCATGTGAAGGCATTCGTCGAGGCGGGCATGGCCGATTATGTGTTTCTGGTCGCTCAAGGACTGAAAGACGAGGAACGGGAAGAGGTGGTGCGCTACCTGGCCGAACATAAGGTGCGCTTTCTGCTCCAGGAACACTTTCCGACGACGGAAGATTGGTTTACCGGCCAGAGCAAAGACCGCCACTATGATGTTCAAGATTATGAGCGCTTGCGGGCGATCGCCGGCGATCTCTTCCTGGGCGTACACTGGGGCGAGATGGATTCGTCCGGCTGGAAGCCCGAAGAGCACCTCAGTCCGGTAGACTTGAAGCATCCCACGCGAGCCAAAGTGAAAGGGGCGTTCGTGGAGACCGTGCGGGGGCCGTTGGAACGGTTTCACCGCGAGTACAAGACGCCTTACGCGCACAGTTCCGCGGTCTTGTACCACCACCTTTTCGCCGAGGCCGGCGTGGATATTCTGTGCAGCGAAATCGGAGAGAACATCCCGAACATCGAAATGATGATCGCCTCGAACCGAGGCGCTGCGCGAGCGTATGGCCGTCCATGGATGATTGACCATTCGACGTGGTGGGCGCCGCGCGGCAATGCCGGCGAACAAGTCTCGCCGCGCGAAGGCCACACGCCGTGGTGCTTGTTCACGTCCTTATTGTGCGCAGCAATGGGCGGCGCGGACTACGTGCAGTTGGAGGTGGATTGGGCCGCGTATGACAAGGAATTCAACTTGCAGCCGTGGGGCCGCGCGATGAAGACGCTCTACTCGCTGACGCGCGCCCTGGGACCGCGCGGAGACACGATGACGCGGTTCGCCGTCCTGGTCGGACACGAGAACGGTTGGCCCGGAGTGGGCTGGCGCATCGGCGACGTACGCGGCACGGGGTTATTCGACGGCATACGGCATCAATTCATGCAGACGCGCGACGCCGACCTCTCCCTCAAGATTCTGGATGTGTTCTATCCCGGTTTTGAACGTTGCGGATGGGACCCGGAGTATCCGGGTTTCTTCGCCGAAAGTCCGCTCGGCACGGTTGACCTCGTCCCCGACAATTTACCTGCGGAAAAGTACCAGCGCTACGCGGTACTCGTCGCCCTGGGATTTCACCGTATCACCGAAGGAATACGTGACTCTCTTCGGACGTACGTCGAGAAGGGGGGCGTGCTCATCTGCGGTGATACACTCTTCCTCGACGAGCGGGAAGAGATCGTTGACCCGACCTTCGCCGAGTCCCTGATCGGCGCGACGTTCGATCCGGCCGAAACCGGTCTCGTCCATCTCTATCAGCCCGCGTCCACCCTGGATGCCATCGAGGGTCTTACAGAGGCGGCCACCGGGCAGGAGTGGCAGGATCATTGGATTCATCCTGTCAACCTGACTACGGGAAAAGCCGTGGCCCGTCTGAATGATGTCCCGTACATCGTCGAGAACCGGATTGGCTCCGGGCGCGTGTTCTTCATCACGGCGCTGAACATGGTGGGGAACAGCTCCACGAGACGAGGTCCGGAACCGTTCCTTTACTCAAACCTGACGTATCGTTTTCTGCATAGCTTGGAGGACCATGTCGGTGACGGAATCGAGTTCTCTCCTTGGACTGGCCTGGAACACATTCTTAACGAACGAAAGGACGGCAGCGCGATGTTGCTCGTCATGAATCATGGCGACATGAATTATCGGCGCGACGCCGGTATGAATAACGTTCGCCGATTCAACCATGGCGAGATCGTCGCTCGCGGCTCGTGGGAGGGCTGGACGTCCGGTGAGACGCGGCAGTTCTCGAAGAGTGGCGACACGCTGGCGTGGTCGTTTGAACTTCCGCCCAAGAGCTTTATCATTTTCCAATTTTCCGGATCCAGCCAAAGGGGTTGATCCGCGGCACGGTTAAGCTTCATTGGGGTTGGGGGCAGATTCGCTGCAACGAAGAGTGACGTCGATGACCCCGTATTTCCCGCCAGTAATTTGGATTCTCACATATTTCGTGATTAACCTTTCCCCTTCGGCTTTGGATAACCACTTGACTATTCACAAGTTAAGTGCCAGAATGAAAGGTGGTGAATTGGTGTTTATCCAGTGGGACGGGTAGTCCATGGGTACTCGAATTGGAGATTCTGTAGCTTCGTTAGAAGGTGTGCGTGACCCGGTGGACGTGGTCCGGGAACGCAGACCCGCGAGCGATTTTCGTCTCTTCCGCGCCAATACTCGAGCGGCGGTGGGACGCCCGCCAGGATCTGGGGACGAAATAGAAGACGTTATCGAGGTCGGATTCGGGGGGAACTCGGTTTCGCCGCCGGGAGTAACCGTTCGGACGCTGGGGGCCGGCATTCGTTCGGCCGAGGGGGTTCAGGAAACACAAGAGGAACTCCGCGCAAAGCTGGCCGAGCGCCGTGAGGAGCAAGCGCACCGTGTCGAGGAACGACAAGAAAAGCGAGACGAAGATAACCGCACTATCGAACTGCGCCGCGCGGAAGCCGTGGCCGCCGCGCGCACGTTAATTAGCCAATTAAACGAAACGGCCGGTCTCGTGGCGGCGCGCCTCGCCGGTCGTGAGCCGGAACCGCCGGCGAACCGTCCTACCGTGCAGATTGGGAACGAGACGGTGGACCTGCGTCAAAGACCCTCTAGCACCCTCTTCGACGTCAAGATATAGTTGCCTTTCTGATTTCTTCCTTATTGTTGACCCGGCTTTCGGGTTTCGATTGCGCGATTAGCCCAACCGGGCGAAGACACCGATCGGGCCAATCGGGCGTATCAACCTCTCTTGCGTGAAGCCGGTCTGCCGCTAGACACGCACATCACGGTTTTCCCCAACTTTCTGCGACCGGGCGCGGCACCGGAAGTTCCCCAGATCACGGAGAATTGCATGCGCACGTATCAGACTGAGAAGACGCGGGCCGCGTTCATGTGCAATTTCAGCAAGATGGTGGCGAAAAACAAGGGGCGCATGCGGGTTTACGCCTGCACGCTGGTGGATGACGACGATGACTACGATTTGGGAGGTTCGCTGACGGAGAGCATGAAATTCCGCATCATGCTGCGCCATCACCGTTGTTTTTCCTGTTTTAAGTACGGCGCGCGTTGTAGCGAAGTATGAACCGGGGTGGTCTGCATTGTAGAGTCGGCTCAGTCGTGTTAGAATGTATTAGAGAGTGATGGCAATTCCTGTGGGAAGGACGGAGTAATTCTAACGTGTGGTTTCGCAGACGCAGCCGACTGGCAAATGTTCCCCCGGAAGGGCGCGGGGAAGTTGGTGAGAAGGACGAGCAGCCGGAATTCTACCGTGTAGACTTTGACGCCATGCTCAAGGGTAGCGTGGTGATGCGCCGGGGGAAACCGATTCGACAGTTCGGCGTCACCGTGGATGGATCGACGCGGCTGGTCACCAGTGGCGACTTGGTAGACCGTGAGACCTATCAGGCGCTGGTTCTGGCGGGCGCGATCAAACCGCAAACCCCGACCGCACCGGACGCCTCTGGGTCGCCTCCCAGAGCCTCGACTCCGCCTTTGGGACCGCATTTCGGGCGAGCGGGAGGGTGAGCTATGGCTCGCTCGATCTCGGTCGCCATGATTGTCAAAGACGAGTCCGAGCAGCTTCCCGAATGCCTCGCGTCCATTCAGTCCGTTGCGGATGAACTCTGCATAGTAGATACCGGGTCGCGAGATAACACGATCGAGATTGCGCGGCGATTCGGCGCCAAAGTGACCCTATTTCTCTGGAGCGACGATTTCGCCGCAGCGCGCAACGAGTCGCTCTGGCATTGTACAAAAGACTGGGTATTCATCGTTGATGCCGACGAGCGTGTCGCCGACGGCGACGTAGCCCGGCTGCGCCGCTTAGCCGACGGGCCGGAGGATTGCTGCTACCGGTTCGTAACCCGCAATTATACAAATACCGCTAATGTCAGCGAATTCCAGCGGTCCGGTCCGGAAGACTCCTATGCGCGCGGCTTTGCGGGCTGGTTTCCGAGCGCGAAGGTACGATTGTTCCCGAACCGCCATGCGGCCCGGTTCGAAGGACAGGTGCATGAATTGGTCCAGGATTCGCTGGCGTGCCAAGGTTTCAAGATCATCACTACGGACATCCCCATTTACCACTATCCCCTGGAGCGTAGCCCGGAACGTATCCGGGAGAAACAGCAACGGTACATCCGGCTGGGCCGTCGCAAAGTGGCCGAGAATCCGAATAATCCACGAGCCTACGTGGAACTGGCCAACCAATACGTCGAGGTCGGCGAATACAACGCGGCGGTGACGGCTTATCGGGAGGCGCTGCGATTGAATCCCCGCGACGCCGTGGTGTTGAAAGACCTCGGCGCCGTGCTCTACCTGCTGAAATCCATGCCGGAGGCAAAACAATCGCTGATCCTCGCGCTCCGGCTGTGTCCCGAACTTCCGGAGGGGTGGCGCAACCTTGGCGTAATCTACGTGGAACAAGGGCGTTGGGATAAAGCCGTCGAGTGTTTTGAACGCGCGCTCGCGCTGGACCCGACGTGGACCGACGGCCACCGGTATCTGAGCATCGCGTTGGACGGCGCGGAACGACTCGAGGCCGCAGCCGCAGCCGCCCGCCGTGCCGTGGAAGTGGACCCCGCATCCACGGAGTCAGTGGAACTGTATTCGCAGCAAATGCGCCGGCTGAACAAAGGGAGAGAAGCGGAGGATTTCCTCAGTAAAGTCCTCCACGCCCGCAACGGCGCCCGGGCTTGAGGGCAAGGTGGGGATTAAGTCTGCATCGCTTTTCACAATCATCTCCCAGTGTGCAAGATCGGACCTCTGGGACCTCGAGAATGAGTCAGCCATACACCGATGGTTCTTCATGGCTGGTATTCGATAAACCGGTAATGTATTATGAGATATTACGTGTCTGCTGGGGAGCGGGCCAGTCGTCGGTGATCGGAGCGAGAGGCAGGGATGGAACTGCAGCAACTTTTCGAATTAGTCGAGAAACAGAAGGCGTCGGACTTGATCATCAGCGCGGGCGCGCCGCCCATGCTGCGGGTAAACGGTAAGCTGTATCGAACCAAGAATGAGTCGTTGACGCCGGAACAGGCCAAGCAGCTTGTCTTCGCCGTTTTGACGGCCGACCAGAAGAAACAGTTCGAAGAAAACAAGGAGTTGGACTTTTCGCTGGCTTCGGGCCGCAAGCACCGTTTTCGCGTGAACGTTTATCTTCAGAAGCAGGCCGTCACGGCCGCGTTCCGCCCCATTCCCGATAAAATTCCTTCCTTGGACGAATTGGGCCTGCCCGAATCCGTCGAGGAGTTCGCGAAGGCCAAGCAAGGACTCATTCTCGTGACCGGACCGACGGGCCACGGCAAGACGACCACTCAGGCCTCGATTCTTGACCTGATCAACAACTCGCGAGAATGTCACATCATCACCATCGAGGATCCCATCGAATACGTCCATCAGCATAAGAAGAGCATCGTGGACCAACGGGAAGTAGGAGAGGACACACACAGCTTTATCGAGGCGCTCAAATATGTACTACGCCAAGCACCCGATGTCATCCTGATTGGGGAAATGCGCGATCTGGAAACGATTCAGGCGGCGTTGCGCGCGGCGGAAACCGGGCACCTCGTTCTGGCGACCCTGCACACCAATGACGCGATCCAGACCGTAGACCGGGTCGTGGACGTCTTCGCGGCCGAACAGCAGCAGCAGGTTCGGTTCATGCTTTCGATGACGTTGCTCGCGGTGATCTCTCAGCGATTGATTCCGCGGGCCGATGGGAAGGGTCGGGTGCTGGCCTGCGAATTGTTGAAGAACACCACGGCGGTCGCGAACCACATCCGCGAGGGCAAGACGCACCAGGTGTATAGCACGATGGAAATGGCGAGTAAGGACGGCATGATCACTATGGATAAGGCTATCAAGAACCTATACATGGAAGGCCTCATTTCGTACGAGGACGCGGTGGCCCACGTTCGGAACGTGAAGTCCATCATGGACGTGAATCGGTAGCAATCGTGGTTGGGGGTGCGAGCAGTGCCGTGAGAGGGGTACGGGACGCGAAAGGTCTTGGCGGACCTGCTGAGAAAAGTGCTAGGGCGTCAAGAGAAGACCTTGCATTGGGGTGGGTTCAACCTGCTACAATGAAGGTAAGTGTGAACGCAACTTTTCCCGGAATCGAGGAATAGTACGCAATGAACGGCAATCCGATACATCGGGACCCGGAGACAATGGCGGAAGGACTGGGTAGCAGAGGGTTTGCACTCGGGCGGAACGAAAGCTCGTTGCGCCTGATCGGGCGGGAAGGAATTCCGCTTCGAGAGCGGAGTGACGAAAACCTCATGCTGGAGCATGGCCAGGGTTCGGAATCGGCGTTCGCGGAATTGGTGCGGCGACACCAAAAAGGGGTGTTGAATTACACCTTCCGCATGGTCCAGAACCGGCACATCGCCGAGGAGTTGACACAGGAAGTGTTTGTGGCGCTGGTCAAGAACGCGCAACGCTACGAGCCGGTGGCCAAGTTTACGACTTACCTTTATGCGATCGCGTCCAACATTGTATCCAAGGAATGGCTGCGGCAGAAGCGGCGGCCGCGACTCTTCAGCTTGACGTCAATGTGGGGCGGCGCGAAAGAAGCCGAAGAGGAAGTTGATCTGCTAGACCATGCCGCCGATGGCCGGTCGGACGTCGCGGCGGCCTTTGAACGGCAGGAAATCTCGGAAGCGGTGAACTTGGCGCTGAGAAGACTCCCGGAACATCAACGTGAAGCATTCGTGCTGCGGCGCTTCCAGGATTTACCCTACGAAGAGATCGCCGATATAACCAAGAGTCCGGTGGGTACGGTAAAATCGCGGGTGGTTCGGGCGGAACGCGCGTTGCGGCCATTGCTCGAATCCTTCCGAGAATACGCATGAGAGGGCGTCATGGCGCAACATCCGTCGAAACCTGAGTTGCTGGCGTATACGGAAAACCTGGTAAGAGGTGCGAAACCCGTTTCGGCCATGATCGCCGGGCATATTGCGAACTGCAAAGCTTGCGCCGGGGAAATGCGAGCCATGCGCAAGACGCTGGCGGTCATCCGGCTGGTTCCGGGGCTCGAACCGACGCAGGAGTCTACGTCCCAAGTTTTCGCCGTAGTACGGCAGGAGCGACGCCGGCTGCAGTGGAACCAACGGCGTGCTTGGTTCAACCTGGCCAAAGGCTTATCTTATGCGGCGGCGCTCATACTGATGTCCACCGTGTATTTTGGCGCGATGGTAAACACCGAAGCCGGTGAGGTATCCGCGTCCCGCATCGCACCAGCGGCGGCGGAACCGCAGGCGGATCTCGCGACGCTCGAAGAACTGCGCCAGGCAACCGAGGAGATTCAGACTCTAGCGGCGGCGGTCAGTGTCCCTTCGAGCCGACCGGCCTCGTTGTGGGAGCGCGAATATCGCCGGGCGGCATTGACGTTGGACGCCGAGATCGCCGACGCTCTCGCGGCACTGGAACGGAATCCGGGATGTAGCCGGGCGTCGTACCTGGTGAATTCCAACGTGCAGCGGCAAAGACAGACTTTGAGGGCCTGGTACGTCGAAAGAAGCTTGTAACGCGGAATGCGAGCGGGTGGTCCGATGAGCGCCAAGACATGTTTCTTGGCGATTTTTTTTGTTTGCGGCTCGGTGGCGGCGGAACCGAAGTTTATTGAGCAGATCGGTTCCTGGTTTGATTCAATTGCGCGTAGCGTCAACCTCGTGGGCAAGAAAAGCGGGGAAATCCTTTCGCCGGGGTTAGGTCTTTCGGGGGATATCGAAGTCAACGATTTTTCCGGGCTGGTTACATTGCAGCGCGAATTCAATCAGAGCTTTCCGGTGGCCCCGAACGCGCTCTTGAACATTGCCAATGAATTCGGGGGCATCCGTGTGGATACCTGGGAGAACGGCATTGTGCGGGTGGTTGCCCAGATCACGGTCGGGGCGGAATCCCCCGATCAAGCCAACCACCTCTGCTCCGCTATTGACGTCCCGGTGTTGGCGACGGAAGACCGGGTGGACGTGTCCACGCGGTATCCTGACACGCGGGACCTTGGCAAAGTGGCTATCGAAGTGAATTATCACGTGACGATTCCCAAAGACGCCGCAGTTACCTGCCGGAATTATCTCGGCGATACCGTGGTCAGCGGGACCGGCGGCGCCTTGGCCATAGACTCCGAATTCGGCGCGGTGGACGTGCGGGACATATCCGGCAGGGCCACCGTGCGAATACGTGGGGATTTCCCGTTGCAGGCGCACAATCTAAAGCAAGGTGGGACGTTTAAATTGCATCGTACGCAGGCAGCGTTTGTCGAGATTGCCGGACCGTTAGTCGTGGAGAACTATATGGGAACGGTAGAACTACGCGACCTTGCGCCGGATTCCAGCACTGAAATCACCAACGAGAACGGGCCCATACACGTGTATCTTGCGGACAACGATGCGCGCGGCTTGACAGTGACCACGCTTTTCGGCGAGATCAAATCTGAGATACCGTTAGATCGTTCGGCCCGTGGCAACATTGCGCTGGCGCGGAACGGGAATCTCGAATCCCAACAACGTCTATCGTTGCACGCAACGTTTGGCGATGTCTATATACATCGCGCCGATGGCGAAGCCCCTTCGAATCCGATATTGGAGCCGGGAGGACAACCATTCAAGGGCCGGCTCGAACGGATTAGTCCCGCGCCGGAAGGGACCGGAGTGCGGCTCGAAGCAATCGTGGGCGATATTCAGGTGGTGGGCACGGACGATGACCAATTGCGAATTACGGCGACACCGCTAATACGTTTGGATTCGCCGGACAACGCGCAAGCCGCCCTCGAAGCCCTCGACCTTCAAGTTGAAGAACAGGCGAACCCTATCGTGGTTCGGACCGTCGTTCGGGGCGACCTTGCCGCGTTAGGGTGCACTTACTATCGAATAGACCTTGCCGTACAATGTCCCCGGACCTGTCCCGTTCAAATACAGGCCGCGAAAGGGCATACCGCCGTGGATGGCCTCGGAGCGGCGCTAACCGTCATTCAGGCGGAAGGCGTGATCACGGTTCGGAACACCAAGGGGGATCTCGAGTTGACCAACCAGAAGGGCGACGTGGAGGCGGGGAACTGCGCCGGTCCGAACGTGAAGATCGTCGCCCCGAACGGCGCGGTTCGCACACAAGAAATCTACGGGAAACAGACCATCGAATCCGCGGTGGGCAAGACCGTTGTTGATACCCCGCAGGGTGGCATCTTTGCACGGAATCGCGGCGGCGGCATTCGCATCATGGCGCTGGCCGGCGTGTTGGGCGACTACAATGTAGCCACGGAGCAAGGCGACTTGAGTATCGTGGTCCCGCCGACCGCGGACGCCACACTGGTGGCGACGGCGGTCAACGGCACGGTTCGCAACAATTCCATCCCCTTGACCGGCACGACGGAGAAAGGTCTACAGAAATTCTCCGGCAAACTGAACAACGGCCAGTACACGGTTAATCTCGAGACGAAGGAGGGTGACATCGTTATTGATTGAGGCTGGAAAGCGTAGGCTGAAGGTTGTAAGCTGAAGCGTGGGGGTGATACTGAAAGTGGCGAGGGCGAGAATGCTGATTGGTGGGCATGGGATCGGGAATCAAAGGGATTCGGGCTGGCTTCGAGATGATGAATGAATTGACGGAAGTGCGATATGAGCGTCTGCGGCCCGCACAAATCGTGTCGGCGCGTGAGGCATGCCCGGTCGCGTATCTTCCGATTGGAACCCTTGAGTGGCACGGCGTGCATAATCCCGTCGGACTGGATACGCTCAAGGCGCACGCGCTGGCGGTCCGGTGCGCACGACGCATCGGCGGCTTGGTTTTTCCGGCACTGTACTATGGCGAGAGCCGAGAGACCGCGCTGATGGAAGCCAACGCCGCGGACCACGAAAAGATTGCGGCCGGCATGGCGCTGCCACCGACGAACTTCGCGCCGGGCTACATGCACACGACACTCATGGAACAGACGCTGGCCTACCAACGCTTGTTGCTCCACGTCTTTCTCGAAATACGAAGCCTGGCATTCAAGTTGATTGTTGTCGTCCCGGGCCACTACCCCCTGCTGGACCACGCGCGAGCCGCGGCGGCACTCTTTCAGCAGCTTTGTGTGCGCCCGAAAACTATCGTGTGGCCGTTCACCGGCTACGAACTCGTACGGGACGAAGGTTTCGATGTGTGCGGAGACCACGCCGGTAAATGGGAAACGTCGCTGCTGATGGCGCTCGAACCGGACCTGGTTGACCTTGGCGCATTGTCGTCGGCCGCCAAACCGTACGTCGGGGTATCCAACGACGGCGTGGAACAAGCCTCCCGCGAATTCGGCGAGCAGGCGATCGCGGCCATTCTGGAGCGTGTTGAGGCCATGGTGAAGCATCTGCTCGAGAACTATGACCGGTATCAGGGCCACGGCGCACCGCAGTATTTGCAGCGCCCGCGGTCTCAGTAACGGCAAGTGCCGTCGCGGTGCTTGTCCGTGACCGGCGTGCGACATCCATTTCAGCGACTTTCGCCAGCACAACGGCGGATTGTCTTCTGCGGATTTCTGGCGGCCACGTTGATCATGTCCGTCGTACTGAAGGTGCAGGGACGATCTCTGCGGACCTCGGCCGCGCCTCTGGGGATTCTTTCATTCGAGTTTGCAGGCACGCCGGCAAAGGCGCGAATGATTATCGAGTCGTGGGCCGACGTGAGATTTGTAGCCTGTTGGAATCTCTTCCTCGATTTCCCGTACCTCGTCTTCTATTCAACAACCATCGGCCTGGCGTGCGTCTGGGCCGGAGAGAAAACTCAAAGCCGGGGCCGTACGTTGGCGTCATTTGGGATTTGGCTGGCGTGGGGGCAGTGGCTGGCCGGGGGGCTGGACACGATTGAAAATGCTGCGCTGCTCCTGATCCTGCGTGGTTTCATCGGCGCGCCATGGCCGCAATTGGCGTGGTCGTGCGCGTTGGTTAAGTTCTCAATTATAGCTTTGGGAACGGTGTATGTTATCTTAGGTTGTTTCTCTCGACATCTTGGGAGATAGCCATCGTCGAGGACTGGAGGAGGGTAACGGTAGCCAACCAATTCGGCTGCTGTCATTTCCAGGCAAGTGAGGCTATGGAAGCATGATCGCTGATTCGCAAATTCAAAAACTCATAGGCGAGATTATTGACCGGATCGTTCGAGACTACCAGCCCGAAAAGATTGTCCTTTTTGGCTCCTTTGCCTATGGCCGACCACACCGAGACAGCGACGTGGACCTGCTCATTATCAAGGATACTGCGGAGCGACCTATTGATCGGCGGGTGACCGTCCGCAGGCTTTTGGCCCCGGCAACTGGGAAGATACCCGTAGAATTACTTGTGCTGACTCCCCGAGAACTGGGCGAACGCCAGGCAATAGGCGACCAGTTTATCGGTGAAATTCTTCGTTGCGGGAAGGTGCTTTATGCGGCGTAAGGAGTCGCGCCGTCCCGCGGACTGGTTTCGGATAGGCGACAAGGAGATCAAGCGGGCGGATACTTTATTCAAGGCCGGGGATCTTGAAGGGGCCGGCATAAACATTCAACAGTCGGTGGAGAAATTTCTGAAAGGATTTCTCCTCTCAAAGGGCTGGAAGCTGAAGCGCATTCACCCCTTGGACACACTTCTCAATGACGCGGTTTCGTACGAGCCTTCTCTAGAGGCTTTCAGAGAAACGTGCGAGAAGATTACCGAGTACTATATCGAAGAGCGATATCCATTTACCGTTGTTTCCGAATTGGAGCCGGAGGAAATCGCCGACTCATTGAGGACCGCACGTAGCCTAATTGATGAGATAAAGAAGCTGACGAACCTTGACGCGTCGCCCGGTTAAACGCCAGGATTTTGCCATTGCCTTAGGTTCAAGTCTGACAAGTAAGAATCGCTCCTTTTGCCTACCGTGTATGCCACAGTGCATCAGCCATCCTCTGGAAGCGCTCACAGATTTCGGTGTTGCGGAACCATTCGTGGCCATTGATATAAGTCCGGGTCTTGTTGTGGAAGGGTTTCCACCAGTGTTCGGGGATGTTTTCGATGCCGATGGTTGCGCCGAGAATCGAGCCGGCGGTGGCGGCGGTGCAGTCGTTGTCGAGGCCCATGGCGACCGTGGCACCGATGGTGCGCGTGAAGTCGCCGCCGCCGAGCATCAGGCCGAAAATCGTCAAGCAGGCATTGTTATTGGTGTGCACCGGGTGCATACCGGCAAACTGCTCATCCACGGCGTGTCGCGCGGCGCGCCAGTCCTTTAGTCGCGGGCCAAGTTTCAGCGCGCAGCGCACGTCTCGGGCGAGGCGGCAATCCTTCGGAATCTCGGTCAGCCCGACCTCGAGCGCTTGGACCGGGTCGTTTAGGGCAAACGCTGCCGCGATCGCCGCCGAGAAAAACATGGCCCCATAAATTCCGTTCTGGCGATGGGAAAGGTAGGCATCGCGGTAGGCCATTTCGGCGGCCTTTTCCGGCCAGCCCGGCGCGGCGTAGCCCCAGGGATCGCTGCGGATGTCCGCGCCAATCCATTCCTGGAAGGGATTGGCTTTTTCTCCTGTCCGCGTCGCCGGTATGCCCGCTTTCAGATTCTTGAGCGCGACGTCTTCGGCCGTGCAGGCCACCGGCAAGTACTTCAGCCATGCGGTGCCCACGTCTTTGGTGGTGAACGCCGGTCCGAATTCCTCCAAGATCAGTAGGCCCAACAGTGTATACGTGAGGTCGTCGTCCACGGGCACCGATTTGATATACCCCCGCAAGTAGTCCCGGAATACGTTCGTCTCATAATGGGGTTGGTCGGGGTCCGGATGGTCCGACCAATAGTCGCGTGGCGGAAAATCCATGTTGCACCGGCGCGCCAAGCGTTCCATCCGTTCGGGGCTCCAGCCTTCGACGGGCGCGCCCAGCGTGCATCCCGCCGCGCGACCGAGCCACGCGCCTTTGAGGCGGCTGCGAAGACCCGCCTTCTTGAATCGTTTCCACAGCCGGCGCGGACCTTCCGGACGCAGCGCCCGGATGGCGCGTAGATCATTCGGCTCCTTTTCCAATTGGCTCGTGGTTGGACGTAGGCGGGACAGTTCTCGACCGGTTTTCTCCAAGGTCTTTTCGAGTCGCGCCATGAGCGCCCGGACTTGGGACCCTTGCTCGGTACGGAGATCGGCCCAATGGGAAACGTCCGTCAAGAGCTGTTGCAACTTCGGGTAGTAAGGCATAGCGGATGTCAACCCTCCAACAATTTCACGCAGTATGAAGAATAGCGCGCTCGAGGTGCAAGGGCCCTGGGAGTGCGTAAGTGCTTGGCGTGCAATGAGAGAAGCCGAGGCGAGAAGAGAATTCGGTGCGAAAAAGTGGTACAAAAGCGGTACAAAAGCGAACTTTTTTTGGAAAAATCGGTACAAAGTCGGGCAAAAGCGGTCAAAATCGGTACAAAAGCGGGATACATTTTGGTAGGAAATGACGGGAGGCTGGAGACCGTAGGCGGTAGACGGTAGGCCGTAGGGTCGGTGGTGTTGGGCGTGATGGCCTCGTTGGTTGTGGGCCAAACGCTCTGGTTCCGCATTGAGCATTCCGCCGGAGGCGGACACGCCCGCCTTTGGCGGATGGATTGAATAGAACGCGGATGACCCGGATATGACGGATGCTCACGGATTACGGGTCTGCTTCGATTGCGCATTGGGGAATAAACCGAGTCGTCGGCCTGATTTCGACGGGTGCGGGGAGTGGACCGACTGCTGGGTGGGGGAACGGGGTTTCCGATCATTGTTGGTAATCCTTCATTACGTTTAATCTGGTCGCTCGGCTCTCTCG
>JACQVH010000227.1 GCA_016209895.1 Candidatus Hydrogenedentota bacterium
AACTCATCCCGCGCTTCTACGACCCCACGCACGGGAGCATCCGTCTCGATAATTACGACATCCGCCGCGCGAGTTTTGCGTCCTTGCGCGGCCAGATTGGGATCGTCACGCAGGAGACATTTCTATTCAACGAGAGCGTCCGCGACAACATCACCTTCGGAGACCAAGAGATTTCGGAGGAACGGGTCCGTGCCGCTGCGGATGCGGCCCAAGCCACGGAGTTTATTGAAAAGCTTCCCCAGGGTTTCGACACCGTCATCGGCGAAGGCGGTGTGACGCTCTCCGGCGGGCAACGTCAGCGGCTGGCCATTGCCCGCGCCATTATTCGCGACCCGACGATTCTGATCCTGGACGAGGCCACTTCCAACCTTGATTCTGAAAGTGAGCGCGCGATCCAGAGGGCCCTGGAACAATTCATCGTCGGGCGCACCACCATCGTGATCGCGCACCGCCTGTCCACGATCCAGCGTGCCGACCGAATCCTGGTGCTCGACGCGGGTCGCATCGTGGAGGAAGGCACCCACAAAGAACTGCTCGACAAAGGCGGACTGTACCGGCGACTTTACGAGGTACAGTTCGGCCCCCAAGCCGCCGAGACCCAGACCTAGCAGACATGCGCCCCGCAGCGATCAAGCTCGGCCGATTTCCAGTCCCATTGGTCCTATCGGCCCTATCCGTTCTATGTGCTTGCGGGAGCAAAGAGGAACCGATTGCCGAACCGCCACCCGCCTCCGCCGAACCGGCCCCCTCCGAAGAAACGTCATTCGTAGTCGAGGTTCACGTGGTGGACTTCGAAGGCCGGCCGCAGGCGAACATGCTGCCCATTGCCACCGTGCAAGCCAACGCCTTTGATAAACCATTCGCGAAGGGTGCACCCACCGACGCAAACGGAATCAGTTCGATCACGTTGCCGAAACGAGAACAACTCTACGTGCGTGCCTGGGACCCCACAGTGCAAAGCTTCGCCAACAATTTCTTCGAGATACTCCCCGATACCGACGCCGAGGCCGGACAATTCACGATCACGATGGTCCCGGGCAGTTCGCTTCGTCTACAACTGGTAACCGAAGACGGCGCTCCCCTCGCCGCCACGCCCATCCAACTTATGATGGTGCACCCCAGCGCCGGTCCATGGTGGCCAGCCGAGGCTTCTTCCGACAACCAGGGCAGCGTAATCTTCGATCGGGTGCCGGCCGGCGAATTCACGATCGAGCTAACCGATGCCGCGGGCCGTCGCGCCACCGCGCCAAACGTTCTCCTTCCTCCCAAAGGCTCTGCTGACTTGGGCACGCTCATAATTCAGTGATTAGCTCCGAGTACCGAGTTACGAGTGGGAGGGTCGGAGTCCTCGCCGACGAAGGCAGTCATCGTAGCCGGTAGTTTGCCGTTCACACTTCATACTTCCTTTGGCAACTGCGCGGCCGCCCCATCTCGACTCGCCGAACACCAAAAGAAGTCCTTGACAAATGCGGCAGAATGTATTAAAGTATTAACACAATCTGAAACGGAGCAATTGACCATGGTCTTGCATGTCTCACCTCACGATGGCCTGCCCATCTATCTGCAGATCATGAATCAAATAAAGTACTTAGTCGCGTCCGGACGGCTCAGTCCGGGCGACGAATTACCGCCTATCCGCGTCCTCGCCCACCAGTTGCTGATAAATCCTAATACCGTCGCTCGCGCCTATCGCGAACTCGAAGCGGGCGGACTCCTCGAGTCCCGCCAAGGTTCCGGCACGCGCGTATCAGAGAGGGGCTCGCCTCTAGCCAAGGAGGAACGCGCCCGAATTCTGGCGGAGCGAGTGGACGCCCTCTTGGCGGAAGCGCGGCACCTGAATTTCGGTCATCAAGAAATAATCGATCTGGTTCAGGAGCGTGGCCGAGTGATACAAAGCGAGAAGGGAGAACGGTGATGGATAACACGCCAACGGATGGAGCTACTTATCCGGTCACTGCCGTCGAAGTGACGCGCAAATTCGGAAAGAAAGTCGCGCTCGAGAAGGTCAGCCTGACCGTCCCGCGCGGTTGCGTGTTCGGGTTGGTGGGCGAAAATGGCGCGGGTAAGACCACGCTGATCAAGCTCGCACTGGGTCTACTAAAGCCCACGGAAGGAAGCGTCCGCGTTTTCGGGTTTGACCCCGTCGCCGATCCGCCGGGCGCGCTGTCGCGCATCGGGTATCTTTCCGAGGATCACGACTTGCCGCTCTGGATGCGTGTGGACGAACTCATGAACTACACGCAGGCGTTCTATCCGAAATGGGACCCGGCCTTCGCCGAGGAGTTGCGCGAGACCTTCGAGCTCGATCCGTCGGCGAAGATCAAGCATCTGTCGCGCGGCCAGCGGGCACAAGCCGGCCTGCTCGCCGCCATGGCGCACCGGCCCGAGTTGCTGTTACTCGATGAGCCATCCTCCGGACTTGACCCGGTCGTCCGGCGCGACATTCTGAGCGCGATCATCCGCACCGTCGCCGAGGAAGGCCGCACCGTGCTGTTCTCCTCGCACCTGCTCGAAGAAGTCGAGCGCGTCGCCGACATCGTCGCCATGATCCATCAGGGGCGGATTGTCCTGTGCGGAAGTTTGGACGACGTCAAGAGCGGCTACCACCGGCTCACGCTCCGCTTCCGCGAGCCACAAACCACGCGGCCCAGTATGACCGGCGCCCTGTGGTGCGAAGGCCGTGGGCGGGAGTGGACGGTGCTGTGCGACGGACGCCTCGAAGAGTTGCGTGCCGCCGCCGCAAGCCTCGGCGCCGAAATTGTCGAGGAACACGCGCCCTCGCTCGAGGACATCTTCGTGGCGCGCGTCGGCAAGCGGGTGCTTCCGGCGGGAAAGGAATAGCCGATGCGTTCTCCGATAGCGGCTCTGATTTGGCAACAATGGCGCGAAACGCGCTTGATCCTTGCCCTGACATTGCTCGCGCTCTTTGTCGAATCACTGTTGTTCAATGCCTTGCGCCTGAACAAGACTTTTTACGCCATTGACCCCGGTGTCCTCGAGCTCCAGGACGCGGTTCCCGTGTGTATCGCGGGGATTGTCATCGCCTTTTCGCACGCCCGCAAAGACGACCTCCGACCCAGTTTGCCGGCGCGGGTGCTGACTGTGCCGGTGTCTACGAGTCGGCTTGCTTTTACCTACCTCTCATATCGCATGGTAGCGGTGGGACTTGTAGCCGGCCTTGCCGCTATGTCGGCCTTTTCTCATGGGTCAGCCACAGTCCCCGACTTTGGCGACGTAGGCTTGGCCATACTTCTGAGTATGGCATGTTACGCCTATCTTCAGGCCATACTTTGGTCGGCGGGCGCGCTCAACGTAGCGGCGGCAGGACTCGTGATAGTGCTGACGCTGCCAGTCGTTGCCTGGTTAGTAGTGCATTTCCTTCAAATTACTGAGGCAATTACGAAACACTCGTTTGGATTCCGTGCGACCATTGTTGACACAGGTCTCATTGCTTTCGGACTGATATCCCTTGTGAGTGGATTTCCATTGGCCGCATCTGGTTTAGGAGTGGCTCTGGAACGCCAAGGAGCCTGGGCGACCATTCGGAGTCGTCTCGCCGGGCTGGTGCGTGCGCGCCGCAAAACGGCAAAATCATTCAAATCGCCGGAAGAGGCGTTAGTCTGGTTCGAGTGGCGGCGCTTTGGTGTGGTGGTCCCGATTTTGACCGTAATGTGGTTCGCATTGCTTTCGTTCGCGTCTGAATACCAGATGCGTGTTTCTTCGAGCCCTCGGTGGGACATCACGCAGTACGTCGGCTTCAGTTATCTCAGTACGCTCATTTCGGTCTTCATCATTGGATGTCTGTTACCCACTCAAGAATTCAGCGACCGATTGACAGGATTTTCGCTGTTCACAATGACGCGTCCAGTCTCGACGTGGACTCTCGCCAAGGCGCGGCTCAGAGCGGCGGGTCGCACCTTACGATATACAGCGGAATTGTTCCTGGCCGGCCTTTTGTTGTGGTCGCTTTTAGCCCAGCCTTTTAACCCATTCAGAGACATAGCGGAGCGTTCGGAAGCCCGGATGATAGTCATGCTCGTGTTGTTCGCACTGGCAGGACTCGGCGTAGCGATACTCTTCTGGGTAGTCATGCTCTATCTTCCCGTACTGATAGCCTTGTTGCTATCGGCGATGCTCGTGTTTTGGGTGGGTACATCATGGTTTCACAATGATGACTTGGGCACCCTCGCGGCGCTGTCGGTGTACGCGGGCATTTTGGCCCTCGTCATCTGGTGGCAAGTTCGCTACATCGTGCGGCACGGTCTAGACCGAGAGGGTGGTGCGCTGATCAGATTTCCTTCGTCGGTGTCCTCAGTCTTGGCCCCACCCATGGTCATGTTGTGCTTCACCGCGTTCGTCTACGTCACCGTCGAAAAGGATCAAAGCCCCGAAGCTCTCGTAGGGGACTGCCTCCTCTGGCTCGGCCTTTGCCTGACGCCTTACGCCGTGGTGACGAGTTGGCCGGTGTTCCTGCATCGAATGCGCCACCGGTGATGAACCACGGTTTCCGGTTTCCCATTCTTGGCTGCTCGGAACTCGGAACTTATCGCTCATTGCTCATTGTTCTCTCGGCACGCCCTTGCCGCACTCCGCCACGACCATTGATTCCCCCGGGCCCATGTAGTATATTGACAGTCACTTCCAATGGGCGATTAGCTCAGGTGGTTAGAGT
>JACQVH010000211.1 GCA_016209895.1 Candidatus Hydrogenedentota bacterium
GACTAATCCTGTAGGCCGTACTTGGCGATCTTGTAGCGCAACGCTCCGTATCCGATGCCCAGTAGCCGAGCGGCCTCTCGACGGTTCCACTGCGCTCGTCGAAGTGCATCCAGGATCGCTTCCGCCTCGGCGCTCTCACGGGTATTCTTCAGCGACGGAGCAGTCGCGTTAGTTGACTCGCGCCGCGTGGGCGTCGGGGACAATGCCCGCGAAGGTGTCATGGGACTGTTAACTGCTTGGTTCAATTCATCCAGTTCGCCCGTCAACCCGAAACGATCAATAACCGCCTTTAGCTCGCGTACGTTCCCGGGCCAATCGTGGTCGAATAGTTGCTGCATCATCGTACTCGAGAGAGTGGTCCTAGGAGCTTCGCGCAATTCAATCGGAGAGAGTAGGAAACGGTTGACCAGCAGCGGGATGTCTTCCTTGCGCTCGCGGAGCGGCGGGATGTATATCGGAAACTGGTTTAGCCGATAGTACAAGTCGGTTCGGAAGCGACCATCAGCCACCATTTCCTCCAAGGGGGCGTTCGTGGCGGCGACGCGGCGGCGGCGAACCGCTGCTGTAGTTGTCGCCAGACCGCCATAGATTGTTTCAGGTGTACTCGGGGATCGCCTTGAACTTGGTAGCATTGCAGGCCGACCGGACCGGTGTAGCCGGCATCGCGGAAGGCCTTCAGAATTGTGTGGTAGTCTTCGATTCGATCCGGTTCGAGCGGGCCGATGCCGGCGGGTCCCTGGGTACCGTTGATGGACATGACCAGCAGGTGGGGTGCGAGGTCTCGAACGACGTCGTTCAGTGGTCTGGCCCGATCTCCGAGTGCGCGCCAGTGGAATAGGTTGAACGACGTGCCGAAGTTCGGACGCTCGACTTTCTTTTGCAAGCGGACGGTGTCTTCCGGCGATTCCACCCACAGGTTGATATGGGGATACGGTGCGACGCACACGCCGTACGGCGCTGCCAAGTCGGCAATCTTCTGAAGGATTGGAACGGCAAAGGCGTCACCCGCTTCGTCGGAGGACTTAAATCTCTTGCTGTGCACGTTGCACCAGAGCACGGTGCCGTGGTTCTTCAGGGCCGGTAGTACCTCGGGTAGTCGCGGATTGTAGGGTTCCTCTCCGGGATCGATCCGCACCGTGAAATAGCTGGTGAAGAGTTTGAGTCCATGCTTCTCCAACGCCCGGGCCGCCTCTTCAATGTTTTCCAGGTCACGATTGTCGAAGCCGTCGAAGCCGAGGTCTTTGATAATACGCACCTGCTCCTCGACGGAGGCTGGTCCGGCGACCTCCATGCTGTTCTTATACGCGAAAAACGGATTCACCAAACCACCTCTAAGGTTGGCCAAGCGCTCATCAGCCGAAGCAGAGACCACACCATAATACATTCCACAGCAAAGCAACAGTCCAGCGTTCATGATCGTTCTCATTCTTCACAACCAACGTGGATGGTCCGCACCCTTTTCGTTGAAGCCGCGCGTAAGGAATCGCGGGTTCCGGCCATCCGCGTCCATCGCCCACAACTCCGCCGCGCCGCCCACGGGTGCGCGACAGAAGGCAATACGTTGCCCGTCCGGCGACCACACGGTCCGAAAGTCCCACACGGGCGGACCGCTATGGGTCAGCACGGTGGTCGCCCCTGTCAGCGGATCGAGCAGGCAGATTTCGGTCCCGCCGCGTGCAAGCTCTGGCCGGTACTCACGATTGAAGTGATCCGTATCCGGACGACCGGCAGCATATTGCCACGCCGTCTGGGAATCCGGCAGTGCGCGCGTGTAGGTGCAGGCCAGACCGTGTGGGCACCACTGCGGGATATTCGAACCGCTTCCGCGGGTATCCGGGCCGCCATAGGCAGTGCCGAACCAGTGGCGCTGGCCCTGGGTTACAACCTGGTGCTCGGAGCCGTCGGGCCGACCGATACAGAGATCGGCCCAGTCGTGACCCGCGCCCCCGGCGGTGTGACAATCGAGATATAGCAGCCATTCGCCGCCCGCAGACCACGTGGGCCCAAAGTAAAGGTGTCCGGGCGCGCCGGCCACCAGTTTTCGATTCGAGCCATCGAGGTGGGTCGTGAAGACGCGATATCCCTCGGGGCCCGTTGCGTGAAAAGCTAGGCGGGTAGCGTCCGGGCTGAGAGTAACGCAATAGGTGAAGCCTTCGCCGGCATGGGTGACCTCGACCGCGTCCGAGCCGTCCAGGTTCATCGTGTAGACGCGCTGTTCCCCGTCAATGATGGGGTTCACAATGAGGCGTTCCTCGCCGGGAAGCAGCGCGCATGCGGGCATGTACCGGGCCGGCGGATTCTTCGCGGCGATTTCGGCGAGTTCGCTCGTTTCGAGGTCGTACAACCATAAGTGCGACCGGACATTGTGTTCCCAGATGCGCGTACCCTCGACGCTCATCAGAATGGCCCGCTGCCCGTCCGCGAAAACGGGGCCGTGGTGCCAACTCACTTGGCCCGGTACATCCGGTGCGATGAACCGCGGCCCCGATCCATCTTCCTCAATAAGGCCGACCCGACCGCCGGACGCGAACAGGAGGTGGCGCACCCGCCTATTCGCACTGTCACCCATGGCTGCGGGACGACTTGATGCGGTTGTACACGAAAGCACCCCGAGCGACAAACCACCGGCCAGCGCGGACACTATCATCTCCCGCCGCGAGAATTTTCGAACATATTGGTTCATGCCGATGGCATCCTATCCTATACGAAGAATACCGACAAGCCCATCGAATAGGGGCGACCCTACCCATTTTTCGAAGGGCTTCTCGGGTAACCTGATGGACCGAGGTCGGTGGCGTAACTAATTTTCAAACGCTGAATCCACGGAAAAGGGTGTTGCGCAGGGTCAGACGCCCGTCGTGTTCAGGCCATCGCGATTCCTTCCGGTCCTTCGCTCCTGCTGCACCCGCCTGCCGGTGCCACGATTGCCGGAAGCACGACTACGAATTCCGTCCAGCCGTCGCCGCTCTCCCCGAGCGCGAGTTCACCGTGATGGGCGCGTACGATCTCGCGCGCAAGGCTCAGACCAAGACCCACGCCGTCTACACGACGGTTGTGAGCCTTGTCCGCGCGATAGAATCGCTCGAACACGCGCTCGCGCTCGGACGCGGGAATTCCGGGGCCCGCGTTGCCGACAATCAGGAGAACGTAATCTCTCGCTTTGCGTAATTCAATCGCCACGCGGCCGCCCGGAACGTTGTACTTCACGCAATTGTTCGTCAGGTTCTGCACCACCTGCCGCAGCAGGTCCGGGTCTGCCCGGACCCAGAGCGACGGCTCGATTTTCGGTTCGACACGCAGTTGCGGCGCTACGATTTGTACGTCCTCGCCGGCCGCCTCGAGCATCTCGCTGATGTTGATCGGCTCCATCTGCGGCTTAAGTTGCCCCGAATCGGCCAACGATAGCAGCAACAGCTTCCGCGTGATCGCGATGAGGCGTTGCACTTCTTCGAGCAGCCGGCTCAGCGTCTGCTGTTGTTCCGAGCCGGGAACCGCGCCCTGCACCGCCTGCGCCAATTCCCCCTGCAGTATCGTCAGCGGCGTCTTCAGTTCGTGCGCCGCATCTGCGCTGAACCGGACCGCCTGATGAAAACTTCTTTCGAGACGGTCCAACATTCGATTGAATACCCGAATCAATCGGTCAAATTCGGCATCTTCCAAGCGCGTGGGAATGCGCCGGTCCAATCCCGGTGCCGTGATACCTTCAGCAGTGCGTGTGAGTGCCTGTACCGGGCGAAGCGCTCGCTCCGCGAGAAACCACCCACCCAGCGCGATCAGGACGAGGGCGGCGGGGACCGCCACCAGGAGAAGTCGGCGAAGGCGCTCCATCTCGGCCGCATAGGGAGCAAGATTCAATCCAAGCACGACGGTTGTTTCGGGATTACCCATGACTCCAATCCGCCATTGTTGACCGCCCACAGCCGCCGTAAAGAATGATAAAGGGCTAGTCCTCACGGGTGGCGGCGGACCCCGTCGAGGCGGAGTTCCTTCCGGCGGCCCACGACGGGCGGGTGGCTCCACAAATCCCGCTTCCACCGGCGTCGGAAATCCATCCACGGGAAGTTCTGCTGGCCAGTTCTTCGAGCTGTGCAACACGTTCCCGTCCCGACCTATGGCCAGTAGGACGAAAGGGTTGTCATCGAGGTCGCCGAGTACAAATTCTAACGATTCGGCTACGCGTTCCCAGTGTTGCGGACCCCGAGGCGCTCGCAGCGGACGCTCCACTAATTCCCGTATAGTCTGGTCAATCCGCCGGAGATTGGCCCTCTGTACCACGCCCCACGTCCACAAAACGAAAGCCAGCAGCACTGCGCCGGAAAGCAGCGTGGACAAAAGCGCGATGCGGATTCGGAAGGAACGTAATCGAGCCAGGAAATGAAAATTCATTGTTTTACAAACCGATAACCCACGCCGCGCACGGTTTCAATGAACGTCGCTGCGTCCGGACCGAGTTTCTTGCGCAGCCGCTGAACGTGTACGTCAATCAGATTCGTTCCAATGTCGAAATCATAGCCCCACACGTGCTCCAGTATCTGCGTACGCGTCAGCACCCGGCCCGGCGAACGCGTCAGATACTCGAGTATGTTGAACTCTCGCACCGTCAGTCGCACCGGCGTGTTGCCGACCTTGACCTCCCGTGTCAGTAAGTTTACCGTCAAATCGCCGGCCTGTAAGATGCTTAGCCGCTCCCCTGAAACTCGTCGCGCCAGCGCATGCAGGCGCGCTACCAGTTCCTCCACGAAGAACGGTTTCGTCATGTAATCGTCCGCGCCCAGGTTCAGACCCTCGACGCGTTCATCCAATTCCGAACGTGCCGTCAACAGAAGCACCGGAACGGAGTTGGCCTGCTTGCGAAGGTTCTGCAGAATGCTCAAGCCGTCCCGGCCCGGCAGCATGATATCCAGCACGATCGCGTCGTACTGCTGGGTCGTGACGAGCTGATATGCTTCATCGCCGTCCCCGCTGCATTCGACGACGAAACCATGTTCCTCGAGACCCTTCCGTATGAACCCCGCGATCCGTTTCTCGTCTTCTACCACCAACACTTTCATACACAAAAGTATAGCACGTCGGCATACACGGGAGGCTGCGTGAACGATTAAGATTTCTTAATTTTTCCGAACATAGGCCCGCAATGTTCGCGAGGTACAGTGAGGTCAGACAAAAGACCGAACCCGATTCGGCCATAAAGAAAGGAGTCTGATCATGAACCGAAAGAAATGGTATCAAGGGACGCTGGCGACACTCGCAATGGGCGCTTCATTCTACCTAGCGTCGTCCGCCTGGGTCTGCCGCGAGGCCTCGGCCCAGGGGAACCCACCCCCGCCGCCAAACGTCGGCGCCTACGACCAACCCGCGGGTCCGCCGCCTCCACCGCCACCGAGCGATCCGCAAGGATTCGGTCGGCCGGGCCCGAGGGGTTCCGAAGGCTTCGGACCACGGCCGAACCAGCAGCACTTTGGTCCGCCCATGCCGACCCGGAATCTGGAGGGACAACATTCCAGACCCGGCGGTGCCTTTGCGGGACCGCGTGGACCCCATCCCGGCCCGGGTGGACCGTGGAATGCTCCACAAGAAGTGTGCGTGGGTGAACGGCCCATGCCGCCTCAACGTCCCGATCGGCCACAACCACCTGACCCCGAAACGCTTTTTATGCGTATTGACACGAACGGTGACGGCCTGATTTCGAGGGAGGAGTTCCGCGATTTCCATCACCGCCAACGTCCACCGCAGTCCCCTATGGATCCGCGGCACGATGAGCAGAGACCGGCTTCCCCGAACGCCCCTAATGCGCCTCTTCCACCCGCACCACCGTTATCCCCGGTGCCCGGTCAGTCCGGATCCCCTCTCCCGCCGCCTCCCTCAGCCCCGGGACAGCCCGCAGGCCAGCCTCCCCCGCCTCCCGGCAATGAAGGCTGACCCTGACTATAGGCAGTGAAGATGCGCCCGGAACGTACTGCAGTTCCGGGCGCGCATTTTACACCGCTGAACTGTCATCCCTGCAATTTATCCATGACATGGATAAATTGCAGGGATACTTGTGCGTGTCTGCCCGCAAATCCTGAACCAGAGTAAAGCAATCTGCGAAGTTCGCAGTCCGACCACACATCCGGCAATTCCTAATACCGCGACCAACACTTGAAGCTCGCTAACGCTTTCCCGCAATCCCCTTCAACAAATCCCCCAGACCTACAAGTAGCGAGCCCAACCTTTCAGCCGTCTCAGCATCCGGTAGCGGGACGCGGAGTTCGGGTTTCCCTGTTCTTTCGCTACGCTCGACTAGATTGGCAAATGACGCGCCCCCAGCCTTTTCCGGTTGGGGAGACTGAAGGGCTTGGCCGAGTTTGCCCAAGAGTTCCATACCTGCCGAGAGCACGTTGCTCCAAGCTTCCTGCCGCGGTTCCGCCGCCTCGGCCGGCGCGAGTTCCTCGCCGCCGCCAGGCATCTCCAACGCCCCGGATTCCTCAAGTTCCTTCGTTTCTTCAGTGGTGGGCACATGCTGTGGAGTGTGTTCCGCGACTTTCTCGACGGTTTCCATAAACTTCTTCATCTTGCTGCCGCCCAGAAAAACTTCGCTCTCGCCCCCATCAAGCACGCCTTCGAACATCGAGGTTTTGAACTTGAGAACGCTCAACATACCGTGTTCGATGGTCCCTCGTGACACGAAGTGAAACACTTGCACATGCCGTTGCTGCCCGAGCCGATGCACCCGTCCGATCCGCTGTTCGAGCACGGCGGGATTCCACGGTTGGTCCATGTTGATGACGACCGACGCGTGCTGCAGGTTTAGTCCGACCCCGCCGGATTCCGTACAGAGCAGGAGCCGGCACTCCGGATTCTGCTTGAATTGTTCGAGCGACTTCTTGCGCGCTTTGCCATCGAGCGAGCCATGATAGTACGAGTACGGTCGCTCTTCCGCCTCAAGGCGACGAATGAGCAGTTCGTGCGTGCCCAGCCACTGGCTGAAGATCACCGCCTTGTTTTCGGGAATCGCCAGGATGTCGTCCAAGAGAATGCAGCACTCGTCCGGTTTGGGACCTTGGTCGGTTTGTTTGTCAATCAGGTAGGTGCTGTTGCACGACATGCGCATGAATTGCAGCGCGATCATCAGCTTGCGTTGGTCTTCCTCCGTGAGAAAACCGCGGCGCCGCCATTTCGCGACAAGCCGGGCGACTTCCTCACGATACTCCTCATGGATTCTCCACTGCGCCTCCGTCATCTCCACGAAAAGGTGCTTGTCGGTCCGTTCCGGCAATTGTTGTAGCACCTCTTTCTTCCTCCGACGCAGCAACACCGGCGCGAGACTTTCTTTGATCCGGTCCAGATTCCGATAACCAACGACCTGGCCATGCTCATCCGTGTGCTGATGTTCGTACAGGAACCGGAAAAGCGGTCCCAGGTGGTACCGATCTACAAACTCCATGATCGAATGCAGTTCGGAAAGTCGGTTTTCCAACGGTGTGCCGGTCAGGACGATGGCGTGCGTGGTATCAATCTGTTTCACCGACTTTGCGCGGCGTGTTTCCCAGTTCTTAATCCGCTGCGCCTCGTCCAGAATGACTATGTCCGGGTGCCAGCCATTGATAAGTCCCAGGTCCCGGTGGACCGTCTCATAGTTAGTGATCTTGTAGAAGGATTCCTTTCCGTAGAGAATGTCCCGCGCACTTTGAAATCCTTCAATAACCATTGCCGAACGTTCCGCGAAGCGCTCGACCTCCTGCTGCCACTGGTACTTGAGTGCAGTCGGACACACCACCAGCGCCCGCTCGACCCCCGCGACCTGCGCGAGAATCTCCACGGCGGCGATGGACTGAATGGTCTTCCCGAGACCCATGTCGTCGGCCAGCAAACAGCGTCCCGCTTTCGCGGCAAAAAGCGCGCCTTCGCGCTGATACGGGTACAGCTTCACCTTGAGAAGTCCATCCAGCGCCTTCGAAGCGCCGTTGCGTTCGAAACGGCGCACAATTTCCTGCCGGCGCCGCTCGTCATCACGTAGCCGCGCCACAAACGCCAGCGCATCCTCGTAAATACGAAACTCGCAGCCGCTTCCGGACGCCTCGCGCACGAACTGTTCAAGGGTGCGAAACGCGTCTACGCGCAAGAGGCCAAGCTCGTCGAAATACCGACCCGCTGCCGCGTGCAATGCCTCCGAGCACGTCGTACCGGCCCGGAACCACACCCGCCGTTGCGCCCCATACTGAAGGAATACCTCGGAATAGGGCGGCAAGAAACCCACGCGAAGCGCGGACTTTCCGCCCCGTCGTCGCGCCAGCTTATGCAGCAACCACTCCACATGCTTGCAGGTGCCCAGCGTGTTTACGGCGAAATCCGGGCACGAACAGAAATTGACGCCCAAACCCTGTCCCCGGATGGCCACCCGATATGTCCGTCCGCTCTTCGGATTCGTGACCGCAAACTCTGAGAAGAATGGCTCGGCCCCAAGATTCTTGATCTCGAAAACCTGGCCCCGACCATACTCCCGCCGCAGCGCAACCTGCCATTCCTCCACCGACATGTGCTCCGGTTTTCGCGTCCGCGGCGTCTTAATCGGCGTGGCCTTGACCACTCTGCGCTTCATCTTCATCGGTGCCATATTCCTACCCTATTCCTTCTTCGGAGAAAACTCCCGCGCAAACGAACCCAAGTCATCCGCATACACCCAATGCCCGCAAATTGTAGCCCATCCACTCGCAAACTCATAACCCCATATTCGATAGTCACGCGTGCGTAGCTTGTCCCGCGCTTGCGGTCGTTTAGGACCTACTGGCTTGCACGACGCCGATGAACGGAGCACGAGGACGCATGTATGGAGATGGCGGCAATGCGTCTTCGAAATATAGCGCTCAATATTCTTGACCGTTAAAGATACATCGGCCTGCCGAATAGGCTCGGGCGGATCATTGAAATTTCATAGTTCCCTATTGAAATTTCAATGATAATCTACTACCATGTCGCCATGATACCTCGACCAACCGATAAAGCAAAACTTGCTGATTTGATGGCTTCTTTCCCCGTTACGGCCATTCTGGGTCCGCGACAAGTCGGCAAGACGACCCTGGCTCGGGAGTTTACCGCAGACCATTCTTTTGACTTGGAGAATCCGCGTGACGCGGCAATGCTGGCCGAACCACAGTTGGCCCTCGAACCGCTTTCGGGTCTCATTGTTATTGATGAGGTCCAACGCGCGCCCAATCTCTTCCCATTGATGCGACACCTGGTAGACACCCGAAAAGTACAACGCTACCTGATTCTGGGCAGTGCGTCGCCCAACCTGATCCGTCAGACCGCGGAGTCACTGGCGGGCCGCATCGCTTACCACGAACTTGGCGGTTTTAGACTAGGCGACGTCCGGCCGGAAAAATGGCGCAAGCTATGGCTGCGCGGCGGATTACCGCGTTCGTTCATAGCCCGCACGGATGAGCTGAGCCACCTGTGGCTGGAGCAGTATGTCGCAACGTTCCTCGAACGGGACGTTCCGCAGTTGGGCATAAACATCCCGTCGGCCACACTTCGCCGATTCTGGACTATGCTCTGCCACTATCACGGACAGACTCTCAATTATGCGGAATTTGCACGGTCTTTTGGCGTATCCGACATGACCGTTCGGCGCTATCTCGATATCCTCGAAGGGACGTTCATGGTCCGTCTTCTCCAGCCGTGGCATGCCAACATCGGTAAGCGCCTGGTCAAGCATCCAAAGATGTACCTCCGCGATTCTGGCGTGCTCCACTCACTGCTGGCGATCCGCACCCTGCGCGACCTCGCGTCCCACAACAAGCTCGGCGCGTCGTGGGAAGGGTTTGCGTTGGAAGTCGCCGCGCGTGCTATCGGCAAACGCAACCCGGAACTTGCTTTCTGGGCCACCCATTCCGGCGCCGAGGTGGACCTGCTATGGCAACAAAGCGGCAAAAACTGGGCTGTCGAGATCAAGTATGCTGATGCGCCTCGGCTCACGCGGTCCATGGCCACTGCCCTGACTGATCTCCAATTGGCACATCTCTGGATCATCTACCCTGGCGATCGCGCCTATCCCCTCGCCTCGAAAATTAGCGTGCTCCCGCTCGCCGATGTTAAGGACTCATGGCAATATTCATAGGTGAATCGAAACTCGTCCTACGGCTTCAGCAAGTTCTCGTAATACTGCAGCGCGGTTTCCATGTTTTCGAAGAGTTCGGCGCCGTGGCGCTCGTCGTCGAAGCGGGTATCCTGACGGTAGAACTCGGTGAGGAAGCGAACATAGTCCGCCATGGCCGTGGCATCCGCGCGACTTAGGACGGGCCGGCCGCCTTTGTAGACGTACACTGCGCCCGAGTGGGCATGCAGATTCCAGGGTGCCTTGGCCCCATACGTTTCCGGATAAACGCGGCCGCGGACCCGTGCCGCCAGCCACATACTCTCCTCGAGCGGCAGCCGGGTTTCGAACGCAATCTCGCGCTGGCCACCCTTCCCTTCTTCCGTGTAAATGACCGCGCCGTTCGCCACAATCTCGACGCGGTCCATCGGATACATGCACACCGCCCGCGCTGAAATCGCAATTGTGTCTTCTGAGTGTTCTGCCTTCACGACTGCCCCAGGACCTTGACCTTCCACCGTGAAGAAAATGAGCGGCCCGTTCGTGGCAAAACATCTGCCTTGACGGACACCCTCCAAGTAAGAATTGTAATCAAAGGCGGTATTGGCGCCGAGTTGCACATAGGTACGGTCCTGACCGAGGTTGATGAACCAAGGCGCGAGCATGTCCGCGCGGAAGGGAAAATCGCTGCCGCCCGTGACGGCTAGCCGCAGTCCACAGTTCAACAACCGGTACCAAAATGCGAACCCCAGAAAACAGTTGAACTGGATGCTCTCTACAAAATCGAGCTTGCCCAGCGCGGCCTCGACCGGCAGCGATTCAAGCAACTTGATGAGCGTTCCCCCGTGGGCCCAGCCTGCGACACCACCCTGATCGTGGGTCCAATCGCAGACATTGGCGAAGAGCGGATACGGTTCGCAACGTCCCAACTGTTCGCCCACGCTGATGGGTTCGATGACGCGCGATATGCCCGCTGCAATCATGTGCCCATAAAAATTGTTGTCGCGAAACTCTTCTCCCCCGGCAACCACTTGGTGTGAGTGATGTAGCTGATAGTGGCTGTTGGCGTGGCCCATCTCGCGCTGCGGGGCCTCGATCTTGCCGACGTGTTTGTAGACCATATTGTTAACCGCGGAGAGGTCGTCCCCGGCCATCAACTGCGCCAGCACATAGTCGTCCCGCACGTCGAAGCGAGAGAAATGGACGTGCATGTCGCCCGAATACCATCCTGCGTCACGCGAGTTGGTAACCCGCTTCAGGTCCAAATCGAGATGAGTGGTCTCACCGATCTTGACCACAAACCCTTCCACGATCGGAGTTCGCTCGAACCCTTTCCACACGAAAATCTGAAACTCGCCGGCCGGTATCGGAAACGTGGCCTCGCCGCGCGTCAGGTGCGTGGACTGAATCTGTGCCGACGCGCAAAGATGCAGATTCTTTCGATAGTGCTCCGTCACCAAAACCGCCGGCGCATGGCCTTCGTCGAATCTATCGTCCAGGCCGCAGGGCGGAACGTAAGCCGTCCCCTCCGGTCGCTTGATATGCATCCGCACCGGTAACAATTCCTTCGTGGCGCCGTCACGCACGGTAACATGAAGTTGGCCCCATCCCTCGCCCATTATTCTCCTCCCAGTCTCGTATCGTCCGGAATTTCTCTTCCCTCGACCAACGCCTGTCTCCAAATAACAATGCCCGATATCCGAAACATGTGCAAACCACGGCTCGTCCGAATGTAAACCTTACTTGACAGTCCTCGCCCTTTTCTAGAGTGGACTATGATATTTGTTCTGGTCACCGTCTCCGAAAAAGGACGTGGCTGGTGACGGACATAATTCGGCACGCTATAATGCGCCGCGAGTTCGAAGGAGAACCCGACCCATCTTGGCCGGAGCACATAGGAGGCGGAAACATGAAGCGATTTCGGATCTCAGGCAGAGCATCCCATCCCTCGAGTCCACAAGGTCCACGGACCGGAAACACAATGACCCACCGGATTCTCGCCGCGGCGCTATTAGTCGCGGCGATCCCGACCTGGACTTGGGCCGCCGTAGACCTGTCCAACGCCAGCATCGTGCCGAACCCGCCCGAAGGCGTGGTGCTCAAAGCCGCTGAAACGCTCCAAGCGGAATTGGCCGAGCGCTCCGGCATCACGCTCCCCAATGCCCGCAGCGTTCCTGAAACTGGCGTGACCATCCTGATCGGAACCGTGGACACAGTCCAGGGAGTCGAAGTTCCCGACAAACCGGAGGCGTACGGCATCGTGGTTCAAGGCAATACGGTAAAACTGGCGGGCCGGGACGCGCGCGGTGCGATGTTCGCCGCCGGCCGGCTGATCCGCCTTGCCGATTACGACAAGGGGAAACTCACGCTCGATCTCGCGAAGCCCATTGCGACGGCGCCCGACGTGCCCTACCGCGCACATCAACTCGCTTATCGCAATACCGCGAACACCTACGATGCCTGGACCGTAGACACGTACGAACAATACATCCGCGACCTCATTTTCTTCGGCTGCAACGGCGTCGAACTCATCCCGAGCCTCTCGAAAGACGAGAAAGACGGCCCGGTCATGACCGGGACCATGCACGCCATGAACGTGAAACTCTCTTCCTCGATTGCCTCCTACGGAATTGACGTCTGGCTGTGGTCCCCCGTGATGGCCGAACCGAATGACGACGTCACGACTCCGGAAGGCCTGCAGCAGGCGCTAGAGAAGCGCCGCGCCGTGTTCGCCGATTACCCCGTGATTGACCACGTTTTCGTGCCCGGCGGAGACGACGGCGACGCGCCGGCCCAATCGCTCGTCCCGTTCTTGAAGGCCTTGGCGCCGATACTCAAGACCTCGCACCCCAACGCGAAGCTCTGGGTTTCGAACCAGACCTTCACCATCGAAGAGAACAACTACTTCTTCGACTACCTCGAGAAGGAGAATCCCGACTGGCTCACCGGCGTAGTATACGGCCCCTGGACCAGCATGGGCCTCGAAGAAATGCGCGACCGGACTCCGAAGCGGTTTCTCCTTCGCCTCTACCCGGACATCACCCACACCGTCCGCTGCCAATACCCGGTCAAAAATTTCGATCCCGCCTTCGCGAACACCGTGGGCCGCGAGCCGATCATGGCCCTACCGAAGGCACACCGGCACATTTACCTTCGATACAAAGACCTAAGTAACGGATTCGGCACGTATTCCGACGGGATTCACGATGATTTCAACAAGGTTATCTGGAGCGCCTACGGTTGGGACCCAAATGCGGACCTCGAGACTCTACTCGAAGAATACGGCAAAATCTGGTGGGGACCAGCGCTGGCCAAGGACGTCGCGGCGGGTTTGACGTTCCTCGAAGAAAACTGGAAAGGACCCATTCTCGACAATTCCGCGATCTCGAAGGCGCTTACACTTTGGGAAAGCATTTCGCAACGCTGCCCGGACTTCAAGACCAACTGGCGCGCGCAGATGTACTTGTTCCGCGCGCGTTTCGACGCCTACGTTCAAGCGAAAGCCCGCGCTGAGTCACAATTTGAAGAGGAAGCCCTGGCAGCCTTGGGCAAAGCGCCGGAAATCGGCGTCGAGAAGGCCATCGCGGAAGCGCGCGCAGCCCTCGTGAAGGCAGATGCGCCCATTGCGCCGCAGTTGCGCGACGGCATCGAAAGCCTCGGCGCGACGTTGCTCAAAAGCATCGGCTATCAATTCAGCGTGAAGCCTCCCTACCTGGCGAGGAACCCTGAACGCGGCGCAATGCTGGACTGGCTCGATCAACCTGTCAACGACCGCCCTTGGCTCGAACAACGCTTCGACGCCGTACTAGCCATGAAAGACGAACCAGGCCGGTTGGCAGCCCTGAACGAGATTCTCCACTGGACCGACCCCGGCCCCGGCGGTTTCTACGACAACCTCGGCGCGGTCGGACAGTTCTCGCACGTCGTCTACCCGCGTACCTGGGAAGACGATCCGTCCGGCGCCCACATCCCGCGCTCGGATTTTACGTTGTACAAAGCGGACAAGGCCGCTATCGCCCAGGACAGGACTGCCTTCGAAGAGGCCAACGCAGCTTTCAAGCAGGAAAAGACCACGGGTGCGTCCGCGTCCACACCGAAACCGCGCCAGGAGCTCCGCATGTCCTGGCAGTCTCAAATCTCCTCCCACTACGGCACGCCGCTCAAGATGCACTACGACGGTCTTGACTCCGAGGCCAACTACCGCCTCAAGGTGACCTACGCCGGCCGCTACCGGCCCACCATGACGCTGACCCTGAATGATACCTACGCGGTCCACGGCCCCGTCACGCAGCCCGATCCCATCTGGCCCGTCGAGTACGTCATCCCCCGCGAAGCCACCAAAGGCGGCACCCTCGACCTCGAATGGAACCTCGTCACCGGCCGCGGTTGCATGGTCGCCGAAGTCTGGCTAATACGGAAGTAATGCTTCGGTTCTACCTCGCTGACCTGGCTTCTGGTTTAGTATCGTCGTGCTTAGACTGCTTCGTTCATCTTGTATAGAAGCCCGATGTACCGAGCTGCGCCCATTAGAAGAGCCGCAACTTTTTCATAGGTGTTTGGAAGCCCCGGTTGCACATTGTGGTGAAGTACATTACGCGCATCACGAACAATGTCCGACCAAATGATGACGCGGAACCTTGATGGAATCCATACGAGGAACTGGGGTGGGTCTATAGTGTGGCCGTATCCCCGTTCCGATACGGTCACGTAATGACGAACGGCTTGGAGGCTTTCGCCGGTTGGTACCGCTACGCCCGCATGGACCAACGCCCAGACCGCCTCACAAAGTGCGACACGCCAAGAAATAAAGTCAGCAAATTTTGTCAGGTGTCGGGAGGTATCAACGCTTATGTCAACGGCCTGTGTAGGTATTGCTACGTCCATCTTATTGCAGAACTCGGGAAGCAACGTGTTAGCCTCTAGCTCATTTTTCGAATCGTTCCCCAATTTCCCGAGCAGAAATTTCTTTGCGATTAAGACTTTCTGTGGTGTCACTTGCACTTGCTTGGCAACTGCATCATTCATTTGGTCCGCAGTCAAGGTAGTTACTCCTCAGCTACCAATTTCCGCCATGTCAGCATGACAAATGGACTTCGCATCTATCCGCTTAAAACATGCTTAAGATAGGGACGCTACGCATCTTCCCCTGCCTTTTCGGGGGCGACTGCGTGGTTGCGGGCGGGTGGTACGGCCCTGCCACAGCCGCCCCGACAACCCTTGTGAGCAGATCGCTCCGTACGAGATATCCGGTATGACGACGCGCGCAATGCAAGGCATGGCAAAAAGCGTAGGCCAATAGAGATCCGTTGTCAATGAAGAATGGGTAGCGTCGGTATTTAAAGGGGCAAGTCGAGGACACGTGAAAGTTTTTCCATGGCACATCGGACTTCTTCGAGGAAGGAAGGGTCGGCGAGGTCGTTGAGGGTGAGGCGGTCGCGGTAGTGGTGTTCGATGCAGTGGCGGAGGCGAGTGTAGAGGTCGTCGGTAAAGAAGACGGCGGCGTGGGCGTATGCGAGTTCGTCCGGTGTCAGGGCCACACGCAGGCGTGTGCAGGCGGGGCCTCCACCGTTCTTCATGCTTTCGCGTAGGTCTACGTAATGGACCGAAGTTATGGGATTGGGACCTTCAAGAATATTCTCGACGACCTGTCGGGCGCGGGGCATTTCGCGGCATTCTACGGGTGCAATCAAGGCCGTTGTCTCGTCAGGCAACGTCGCCAATTGGCTGTTGAATAAGTAGGATTGGACCGCTTCGGTAAGAGAGAGTTCTTCAGAGGTCACGCGAATGGCTTGGAGTTCCACGTTACGGCGGGCCAGGAGATGTTCGATCTTCCTTACCGAGGCGTCGCCGTCTTCGAAGGCTTCGGCGTGATACAGCAGTAAGTTACGGTGGCTCACGGCGGCGACGTCGTTATGAAACGCGCCAGCGTCAATCGCACACGGATTTTGGCGAATGAATAGCGTGGCTTTGGGGTCGGTTCGATGCAGGCGTGCCACGGCGCGGGACGCTTCGAGAGTCTGACGGGCGCGGTATATTCTTGGACCGGCACCGGACACAACAGCGGCGGCGCGACCGTAAACGAACACTTGCACGCCGGGCGCGCCGTGGTCGGCGCACAGGCGCATATGGTTCGCGGCCCCCTCATCGCCCCAATAGGACGTAACCGGCAGCGGGGCATGGTGCACGAAGTACGGCCCGCGTGGAAACACAGCCTTCAGTAGCTCGGCCGTCTTGGGCGCTTCGAGCGAACGGTGAACCTGGGACGCGAGATTGGCGGGGGTGAAGTGCACTCGATGATCTGTGGCGTCGGCGCTGGGACATACGGTAGCCGCATTCGCCGTCCACATACTGGAGGCGCTGTAGCACATGGCTAACAGGCGCGGTTCGGTCTTATACGCCTCATCCAGGATTTGCGCATCGCGGCCGCGAAAGCCTACGCGCCTCAGCAGGCGGAGGTCCGGGCGTTCTTGAGGCGGCAACACGGCCTGTTTCACGCCAAGGTCGGCCAAGAGCTTCATTTTCTCCAGCCCTTGCAGCGCAGCCGCCTTGGGATTGGACACGGCGCCGCGATGCGCTTCCGAGGCGACGTTACCACGAGAAAGGCCGGCAAAATTGTGAAATGGCGCGACCAGGGAATCGAGGTTGACTTCATGGGCCGTCGGATTCATGGCGCGATCCCGGGAATCGGTTCTCGCGGCGCAACCAGTTTCTCCGTTTCGATGGAAGCCACGGGGTAGGAGCAGTAGTCCGCGGCGAAATATGCACTCGGCCGGTGATTTCCGCTTGCCTTGATTCCGCCGAACGGAAGGGCGCTGTTGGCTCCTGTGAGTTGTCGGTTCCAGTTAATCACGCCGGCTCGAATCTCGATCTGAAACCGTTCGTACAAAGATCGATTATCGCTCAACAGGCCGGCGGTGAGACCGTACGCGGTACTATTGGCTTCGTAAATGGCGGCATCGAAATCCGGAACGCGGATAACTTGCAGCAAGGGGCCGAACAGTTCGACATCCTCCCGGTTCGACGCGCGCGTAACGTCAATGATGCCGGGTGTCAGCATCGTCGGACTTCCGGAAAGTCGTTCCATCGCGAATAGAGATTCGCTGCCGGCTCGTAGCAGGCGTTCCTGGGCCGACAGCATATTGTTTGCAGCATGTTCAGAAATGAGTGGTCCCATGAACGGTTCGGGCTGGGCGGAACAGGGTCCCACGCGAATACGCGGGATGAGGTCCAAAAGCGCGCTGAGGAATCGGTCCCCTTCGCTTCCGGTAGGAACGATGAGTCGCCGGGCGCAGGAGCAACGCTGGCCCGAGGTAATGAATGCGGACAACACCGTGGGATACGCGGCGGCTTCGACATCCGCGATTTCGAACACGACCAGGGGGTTGTTGCCGCCCATTTCGAGGGCCAGGATCTTCTCCGGGTGGCGGGTAAATGCCTGGTGAATTGTCCGGCCCACCGCGGCGCTACCGGTGAAGAAGAGTCCATCAATTCCGGGATGCTCAGCCAGTAGTCGTCCGGTCTCACGGTCGCCCTGAACGAGATTGAGCACTCCGGGAGGTAAACCGACTTCGTGCCACAACTCGGCCACGTATTCGCCGACCTTCGGCGTCAGTTCACTCGGCTTGAACACCACGGTGTTGCCGGTTAAGAGAGCGGGCACGATGTGGCTGTTGGGAAGATGGCCGGGCAGGTTGAACGGTCCGAGGACGGCCACGGCGCCGTGCGGCCTGAAGCGCAGCACGGCCTGCCCGTCGGGGCCGTCGGTACGGCGGTCCGGACAGCGTTCCGCATAGGCGCGCAAGGACAATTCGATCTTATTCTGTATTGCGGCCACTTCGGTGCGGGATTCCCAGAAGGGTTTGCCGGTTTCTCGCGAGATCAGTTTCGTAAGCCTATCTTGGTGCGCTTCGAGTCGTTCGACAAATCGTTCCAAACAAGTGCGTCGGGATTCTACGGTTGTTCGAGCCCACGCGTTAAACGCGTCGCGGGCGGCGGATATCGCACGATCAGTCTCGGCAGCCGTTGCGCAACGCCCGGACCAGACGGGTTCATTCGTTGCGGGATCGAGGGAGACAAGCTCTCGTCCTTGTCCTGCGATCCATCGTCCGGCGATGAAATGACCGCCTCCGTTCACTGCGAAGCTCCTTCGGCTCCTTTCGGGCGCGGCGAGACGATGCGCACCGTGTCGCCCACCACGACTTCGAGTGCGGAAGCAGTCTCGCGCGGCAGCCGGACGGTTCCATCCGCAAGTTCCTGCACCGCACTGCGACCGGCGCGAAAGTCGGGACGCGCGTTGGAGACGAGAAACGTCTCGGCGTCGGGCAGGTCTTCATGGATGGCCGCTACCGTGGCGCGGCGACTTTCGCGAACCGTGCGGATTTCCGGCAGCCGGCAACTGACCAGCGGACCGCCGTCAAAGATGTCCACCATATTGGTCTGCCGGAAGCCCTCGTCGCGGAGCAGCTTGAGCGCGGGCCGGGTCTCCTCGTGCACGTGACCGATAACCTCCTGCGCCTCACGAGGCAGCAAGGGGATGAAGATAGGCTGCGTAGGCAAGAGCTCGGCGATGAATCGTTTGTTCACCATGCTGAGGTGGTCCGCTTCGGGCAGTTCAACATCGAAGAAGTGGCGTCCGAGCGCTTCCCAGAAGGGCGAATGTCCGGCCCGGTCAATTACGCCGCGCATTTCCGCGATGACCACGGTCTCGAAAGCCTGCGGGTGTTCGGCCAAGAAAAGGAAACGGCTCAGGGAAAGAAGTCTGCCGTGACCGCCGCGCCGGTAAGGCGCGGTCAGGAACAGGCTGCCAATCTCGCACGGGCCGTTATGCTCGCGGACGAGTTGCAGTTCCTGGATTTCCTTGCGCACGTTCAACATTAAGGACTCGTGCACGCGCGTGACTACACGATACGCGTAAAAGGGTTCAAAACCCCCGACCTTCGACACCATGCCGCAGGTACCGACCACGCGCTTGGCCGCAATATCCTCGAGTATGAACTGATAGACCTCCCCCTGGGGCCGGTCCGGCATAACCTCGAAGCTGCGACAGGATTGCGCAACGCGTCGTCGCAACACTTCGCGGTCACATGGCAACGTGGTAATTCCGGCGGTGGCTTCCGCCGCCAAGTTTACAACGGCATCCAGGTCAGTCTCATGTGCAGGTCGTACGACTACCATTGGGATGAAACCTCTAAGGTACGGGACAATCTACTCGTTTCCATGCCCACTTAGAGAAACAACGGCGGCTGGTTGTACAATTCAACGTATTGGTCTACAATGAGTTACGTTCCCAGACTTAGTCCGAACGTGGTGGTCAGGCGAGGAGAAAGACGAAGTGTCTGAATTCGTCGAAGCATATCGCAGAATCGGTGATCCGGAGGATCGTTTCGATGTTTTATTTTGGCAGTCTCAAGGCGCAGAGGCCATCTTTCAAGCCGCGCTAGACCTGCTCTTGGATTCTCAGATCATGAGGCAAGGACATGCTGACGAGCCCAGACTTCAAAGAACTGTTGAGTATTTTGGGAAAATATCAGGTTAGATACCTCGTGATTGGCGGCTACGCTGTAATGAGGTACACCGAGCCACGCTATACCAAGGACTTGGATGTTTGGGTCGCGACGGACAACGATAACGCGCGCAAGGTATTCGCGGCGCTGGCGGAGTTCGGAGCGCCATTGAAAGGCTTGACGCCGAGAGATTTCAGTGAAGCCGGCTATTTTTACCAACCGGTACCCGCCAACCGGCATCGTCGGAATACATCGGCGGTACCAGCGAATTCAGGTAATCTTCCAAATTCGTGTAGCCGTCCCCGTCGGGATCGCGGGCGCCGTCTTCTGGATCGGCAGGATTTAGTCCTGCTTTCGATTCCCAGGGGTCCGGCATACCATCGTGATCGGAATCGGTAGGAGGCTCCGTCGAGCGAACTTCCGGCCAACCACCCACGGCCGCTTGAGAGTCTATGATACCTTTCCCGCCGCCCCCATACGTCTCCCCATACCGGGCCGTTCCGGTGCGAATCTCGCCCACGACGCGCGCGTCCACAGAGTCGCGCGCAAGGGAGCAACCCGCGTGTTTCAACACCAATTCATAGGCTTCTTCCGCCGACTGGGTCCGCACCGGTGCGACGACGTACGGTTCATCTACGCGTAGCGTGGCCTCGGAAGCGGTGCCGTCTTCGGCATAATCAATCCCGCCGCTCCAGTTATCACGCGAGATTCCCGGAAACCCCCACACGAAGTTGCCGGCCGCATGCATTTTCCCGCGTGGGTCCTTCTGAATAAAGATGCGGTCTCGCACCTTTTCGGACGTAGCAGGGCCATATTTGTAGTAGTTGTTGATCCAGTTCCGCGGCCACATCTCGCCGCCGTACGCGCTGTTGAATCCCCAGTTGTAAATGACGTTATTGCGAAAGTCCATCAGACCCGACTCCGGATTGCCCGAAGCCCGCGGATTGCGCGAGGAATGGTGCGCCAGGATATTGTGATGCCACGAACCGCCAGGGCCGCCCCAGAGACCGCCGTATCCATGAGCGCCTTTCTTGTGCACCGATTTCGTCAGGCTCTCGGCGACCATACACCACTGGACCGTGATGTTGGACGCCTTGTTGATGGAAAGCGTCTCGTCCACTGCCCAACTCGCGGAGCAATGGTCCACGATGATGTGGTCGCCTTCGCCGCCGAAGGCATCCTGTTCCTTGCGGGTTTCGTCGCCGGGCCGGAATCGCAGGTAGCGACAAACAAAATGCTGCGTATCGAAACTGAATTGGTAATTCTTGATGCCGATACCGTCGCCCGGCGCGGTTTGGCCGGCGATCGTGATATACGGATTCTTGACCTTCAACTCGGACATGAGCGGAATGGTTCCGGAAACTCGGAACACGACCGTGCGTGGACCTTCTGTCTCGCACGCAGCGCGCAAACTGCCCGGTCCGCGATCGTTGAGATTCGTCACTTCGTATACCTTGCCGCCGCGCCCGCCAATCGTGAACTTACCGAAGCCTTCCGCGCCCGGAAAGGCCGGCGCGCGTTCCGGACGGAATTTGGACAACGTGACCGTACGTGCGGCTTCGTCGTACTGGATATCGCACTGCCAGCCTTGCGGGAGTTCGACTGCGTCGAAGCGGCCCTTGAGGACCTCCACACCTGGCCCGAAGATAGCAAAGCTGGAGTTCTCATGCGGCTCGACGCGTCCCGCGAAACGTAGCTCCAACGTACCCCGAAGGCGCCAACGACCTGAATTTACTTGATCGAAGACTTCCGCGTCCGTGATCGTGACCACCGTGCGGTTGGCGGTGGTTGACCACTCCGTGTCATTCGAACTCGGCTGCGAGAAACACGCCTGATCGAATCCAATGAGAACTGCGCCGACGATCGCCCATGCGACCACCAGCCCTCGTACGAAAACCATCCAGACCCCTCCGTTTCTGCGTTGAAGAAAATATGGCGAGCGCCTTCCTCTTCCCCGTTTCGTCCGGGATGTAGTCCACCAGAAACGCGCGACCGAACGCAAGGCCGCGGGATAGCACGGTGAGTGGCACTGCACCCCGCTGCGCGCCTCACTACACACACGAAATCCCTTGACAGTTCCGGACGTTTGCCTGACAATAGACCTATCGCATGGGCACCCTTTGAGATGAGTCCAATGGCAGGGGGCTTCTATGAACCCAACCAACGGCAACGGTCGCCGCAAGCGACTCCCGAGTTCGCGTTCATGCGGGAAGACCACCATCTATGTCTGACGCCGGACCCGTGGTCTATCCCTCCAAACGGGACATCGGGATCGCGGCAATCGTCTGGGCCGCCGCGACCATGATCCTGCTCGCTGCTGGAAGTCTCTGGGCCGCGCCGGTCTCACTCGCGTTTCGCTTAGGGATGTCGGCCCTATCGGCGGTTTCAACCGCCCTTCTCCTTTGGGTGCTATACGGGACGCGATACACGCTGACCGATCAGGCTATCGTAATTCGTGCGGGACCATTTCGCTGGACGGTTCCCCAGGAATCAATCACGGAAATCTATCCCACCCACAACCCGCTCTCGAGCCCGGCGTGCTCACTGGACCGGCTGTATATCCGCTATCGCAAGTCTCGGTTCGGGGTTATGGTCTCGCCGAAAGACAAAGCCGCGTTTCTTGCGGATGTCGTAGCGCGGTCACCAGGGCTCAAGTTGGAAGGGCAACGGGTGGTTCGGGAGCAATAAGGGCGAGAAGAAATAGCGGGACATTTCAACCGCGGATTCCATGGATTTCGCGGATGAGAATCTAGACGTGGGCCAATCGGGGCGCGCGAGGATGCGTGCCCGCCCAAATCGGTTGGGTGTTGGGATGTGAGAGCAAGCAGTGTTCGTGGAAATTCGGACTAGGTCGGCTTCGTAACGAGGATGGAGAGTTGCCATGGAGGAGTTTCATCTTTCTGAGCGGTTTGTACGTCAAACGAAATTGTCGTCTATAGGCCCTTTGGGTGCGGCCATTGGAGGAATCGTTATCTTTGCCGGTATGACCCTTGTTGTACTCGCCATGGGATTTCCTGAACGTGAGTCACTTCCTCCGGGCATCCCTGACATCCCCCAACCGACCGGACCGTTCGGTATCCGGCTCTGGGTCTGGAATCGAGTCCTAGTGCTGGGAGTGGGATTGATCGGCCTCGCCTTCGCTGCCATTCATTGGCTGCTCTACAAGTCAGGAAAGAACAAACTGCAGCAGGCTGAGCTTTCTATTGACGGCCACAACGTCAGGCACCGACTTGGTAGGTCTAAGTGGGAATTGGATCTGGACGAGGTTGGACGAGGTTGATCGAATGCTCATATTACGTGTTCATCAAGGCCGCGTTGGCGGCGTCAAGTTGTTTCGTGGGCGTAGCGAATACCTTTTGCCAGGACACTTTCATTTTGAGGAAATTGAGCGTGTCATTGAACTCATTCGCAAAGGCCTCCGGACCACGGCCCGGATCGAAGAAAAGAAAATTGGCATTTGGGACCCAGAGGCGAGAGGTCCCTTACTCAAACTAATCGCGGCACTTGCCTTGGTGGCGTTGCTGTGGTTCCTATTCTTTAAACTCGAATTCTCGGCACGATGATGGAGTCGTTGGCCGGGCGCGACGACGCGCGCCCTCCCAGGTTTTATGAATGAGAGGGCGGGAGAGCATTCTTTGATGAAGATTGGTATCGGTTGGTTTCATACAGGGGTAGAATAGAACGTGCACGAGTTTCATGTTCCTGAGCAGGTCGTACGGCGAAGCGGAATTGCCCTTTTCCTGTATTTCTTAGCTCCGCTTGCGCTGACGTCGTGGGTGTTCCTCCAAATTATCTTTCATCTTATTATTGATGCGCTCAGTAATCCCCTTCCCGGTGTTTCACGCTTGTCTGGGGTCGAAGTGCCTGTAATTCTCCTGATATTAGCGCTTACTCCAATTGCTGGAATCTGGGTCATGTACGTCTTGGGAACGAATACGTTGCGGCGGGCTACACTGACCATTGATGGCCCGCGTCTTACGTACTGGTTCTGGAGATTTACGAAAGAACTGTTCGTTGTTGATGTTGACAGACTGATTATCCTCCGCGCTCCCGACGGCCATGTTTCGGGTTTGAAGCTGTTTCGTGGACGGAAAGTATTCGCGTTGGGTCGCTTCGAGGAAATGGACCGTGTCATCGAACTCATCCGCGAGAACCTTCCCACCAATGCTCAAATTGAAGAAAAACGGACCCGTCTCGGGCCGATTGGACAGATAATTGTCAACGCCACAGTAATTTCCATTTTCTTGAGTCTCATTTTGATGCTCTTTGAATATCTTCATGATCTGATATGACTTCTGATCGCTAACAAGGGGAAGAAGATCGAGATGGTCTTAATCGCCGCATCGTTGTTGTCCATTGGTGCAGCGGACGCGCCTTCCTGGGCAGATGCAGCGAAGGCGTATGCCCTTGGTCCGGTGGCTCCGGGATTGGACCTTCGCACCATGCTCACAAAGTATGTGGTGCGGCGGAGTTGCGAGTCCCTGGACCAGACGGCGGCGCGGCGGCGGCATCACAACCCGGACCGGCGTGCTGCGCCGTGCCGCTCGCCATGCACCCCGTGCTCGACGGATACGCCGCATGCCCGGAGACGCTGGCCTCCGGCCGATTCGGCGCTTACGCGGAGGACCTCATCCGATGGAATTTCGGTTGCCAGATCCTGTTCCAACTCGTCCAGACGCCGTTCAGCAGCGTCCACCCATAAAGCTTCGATCTCCGATTCGGACAAAGCATCCAGGCTCTCGACTAACCACTTTGCCAAGGCAGCCCTCTCTTGAAGAGTTAGCTTCGCAATTTCGGTTACAAGTTCTTCCCGGCTCACGTGTGACTCCTTGCTTGCGACATCTATCCCCAATTTTACTTCATTCTCCGCCGCCATGCGAAGCTAAAGTGATTCGTTCAATTCGTCGTCGTCACTTCAGTCTCGCGTGTGTGATACATGGTCAAGCCGATGCATCCCGGAATGCTCTAAGCACCGCGTTCATTTTGGTTTGGTAGCCTGGCCCCTGGGCCTTGAACCACTCGAGGACGTCACGGTCAACTCGCAGCGAGATGGAAGCCTTCGAACGCGCCGGTTGCAATCCGCGACGTGCGATGCCGCGGACGATATGTTTGAGATCGGCTTCGGGGTGTTCAGTCTCCGTATGCACAATAGACACAGGAATTCCGGCAAGCAAGCCCAATGTCACGAAACGCTCTTCGCCGTAGTCGAAGCGATCATCCTCGTAAGTGAATGTCGGTCCTTCGAAGACCCACGGCGCATCGGCGAAATCGAGACCGTGATCCTTGAGGTTACTCCGCCGTTTCTTTTCGTGCCAAGTGAATCGCACCCACTTACAGTATATACAAATCGCCCATACGTCAAGTCGCAAACGTTGTTCTCGCCCGGATGGTTGTGTAAATGGAGACTACGGATGCTCTATGCGGGATTAACTTGTGTCGTGAGGCGCAACGCACTCACCAGCGCGTGGGTCTGGACCACGAGGCAGGTGTGGAAGTTCTTCGGGTCTTCGTCGCCGGTGTGGCCGGCCAAAGTGTTGTCCGGGAGCTTGACTTGTTTCACGTTGAGGGGCTCATTTGTGGTAAGAGTGATGCGGGCGTCGGGCCAAGTCACCGTATAGCTCTTGGCATCGCCCGTGATTGCGACTTCATTCTCGGTGCCGAGGTGCCAGCGGAGCAAGACAACGTTGGTGACGCCTTCCGCGAGAGCCACGTCATCCGTGACCGTCATGCTCTGAGCATTCCAGAGGACGTTGCGATCCCAGCGCGCGATCCCGTCGTAGCAGGCCTTGCCGTCCAAGGTGACCTCTCCCCCATCATTATCTAGGTGCGTGATCGTGACGGGTGCGACTCCGCCGGATTTCTGCCAGCCTGGATGCGTCACGAGTCTGCCGGGCGGCGCGGATGCGTCGGGTTCTTCGGTACCGAGTTGCAGGACATTGTGGCCGACGCCGGAACTGTAGTGAGTCATCATAAGTTTGTGGCTGTACGACGGCGTTCCCGCTTCGACGAGAATGGGGCGTCCGCGCGAAATGTAGTTCACGTGGCCCCGGTCTTGATGGTCGTGTTGATCAAGCGGATGCCCGCCGCGTACCCACACGCCGGTCGCGTTCGAGTCCCAATTATCGCGCCAATTGACGCGGGCCGCGCGCTCGTAGACCGCAAATAGCGGAGGCGCGGCTTCCGGTCCGACGGGTTCGAGCGCGCGCGCGGCCAGTCCGGCGAGGTCGTCGGAAGGGCCGCCGACTTGATTGGCCAGCGCCCATCGCGCCACAGGACTGCCGGTGCACATCGTGGCCAAGGATAGAAACGGCCGCGCGGCTTTGGCGGCGCCGTGAGCCGCCCCGGCGTCGAAGCAGTTGATCACCATGTCCCCGGGTTGAAAATGGTGCACGAACCACGTGGGGAAATGTTTCAGGAAAGGATGGTCAATAGCGCGCCGGTCGCCCGCAATCGCCATCGCGCGCGCGGTGTGCAACATCGAAGTGACCGTAAACCGGGCGTAGCCGAAGCCCTCCTCGAATTCGCCGTGTGGGCCGTGGGCATCGAGCGCCCGCAGTAGATTCGAGACGCCCAATTCGTACTCCTCGCGGTGGCGGTCAACGCCGAGGATCAGGCACGCGCGCACCAGTCCTTCGGTCGGCAACACCCACTGGTTCGTGTTCGGGTTATCGGTCTTGATGAACCAACTCCGCTTCGTCTTCCAGTCGTCGGTAACGCCCGCGATCTCCACTTCGAGCAGCTTGTGCAAGCGACTCGCTAGTTCCACGTTTAACGTTCCCTCCGGAAGCAGTTCGAAGGTGTCGCCGATGGCCCGGACACCCAATCCCGTGGCGACGCAATTCCCGTCCTTGCCGTCCGGCGGCAGGCGATGACCCGGCGTGTAAAGCGTCCAGCCAGGCCGCTGGAGCGGTGACCAAGTCGCCATTTCTTCGAGTTGGACCACGATGCGGTCGCGAAGGGCCGGGTCTTTCGTGAGCCGAAAACCCGCGGCGATCCCGGGCAATTCCTCCGCCAATCCCGAACACGCGCCGAAGTCGGACATGGCCAGCGCGAACTGCTCCCGAATCTCCGGTTCGAGGCTTTCGCTGCGCCCGTCGAGCCAGGTACGGTTCTGCCCCACCTCGGCCAGCGTGCGTGCCCGCCGATAGATGGGCAAAGCAGCGGCCCCTTCCGCCGACTCGACGAGATTCGCCCGCACCGCATCCAACGCCGCATTCGATTCGGCCTGCCGCAGTAATTCACCCCAACTGAGCACCGGTGGTGTTGACACGTCGTGAGGGTTCTCCCCGGACGCTGACCATGTGACCACGATTCCGATCAAGGCCGATATCATCGCCCTCTGTGTCTTGTTCATTTCAGGTCCCTCAAAACCGCGGGAGGGAATGCGCGCCCTCCCAATCTGTCATTCTGAGCGCAGCGAAGAATCTCTTATACCTGAGACCTCGATTCGCGAGATTCTTCGCTGCGCTCAGAATGACAATTAGGGGTCGTCATTGTATCCGCGTTCGACGGTCGCGACTACAATCAATTACGCCGCTCTTATTCGCTTGAGTTCACGAACGTCTAGTGACTGTTCCGCTCTCCACAAGTCAAACTGCGTTTGGAGCCGCAGCCATCCTTCGGGGGAGCGACCAAAAACTTTCGACAGCCTCAAAGCCATTTCCGGACTGATACCAGCGCGGCCGTTAATCAGCGCAGACAAGGTTTTCCGCGTGACCCCGAGTGCATGAGCGGCCTCGCCAACTGTCAGTCCTAAAGGATCAATACAGAATTCCCTGATGATTTCCCCCGGATGAGGTGGTTTGTGCATGCGCGTAGTCTTGCCCTCTAAGTGCCTCGGCAGTATTTGGCAATGCGAGAATTCTTCGCAGGCGCGCCACATGATGCGGGTTGACACTGGTTGCGACACCAGAGTCAAACAGTCGTTTCAGACCCTTATGTCGAAACTTTTCGATCACGCAGCATTATTGTAAAATGAAACGTATCAGGTATCAACAAGGGATTGTCTTCCCAAGAAACCACGTGGAATTACGAGTTTCATTTCCAGGATAATCCACGCTATCGCGTTTCGAATTGCGGTACGTCACGCGATGCACCGCAACTGAGCGTGGGGAGGGGTTTGGTGTGCCGATGCACGAGTTTCGTTTATCAGATCGGAGGATACGACTCACTAGAAATTTTGTACTCGTCGTTTGCACGTTGATTCTCGTCTGGCTCGGATTCGCCTGCATTCGCCGTTACTTTACAATTTCCAATAAGCTGGATGACTTTCGCCGACAGGCACTTCCGATCCCACCGATACTGTACATACGTGCTTTCGCATGTCCTACGATATCGGCTTGCTTCTTGCTTGCAACACCCTTGATTTTGCGGAGAACCACCAGAAATCTCCGGCGCCGTTTGCTAATGATTGACGGCTATCGCCTTGTGCTTACTGCCGAGCCTATCAGAGTTGAATTCACATTGGATGAAGTTGACAGGTTGCACGTGGTTCGTACGGCTCGGGGCCTCATTTCCATGCTCAGGCTTTTTCGTGGTCGGAGAAAGACAGCTCTCTGGGGGTGGAGTAACATGGATCGTATTCTGGAAACAATCCGTGCGGGTCTTCCGAGCAACATCAAAGTTGAAGAGTCTACAAGCCGCCTTGGCTCCTCGAAAGAAGTCGGAGCCAAAGTCGGGTTAGCGTTTCTTATCAATGGCGTTATCTTCAGCCTCGGTTGGCTCGTGATGACGTACCTTGGCTACCGAGCTTTGATGATCGGAATCGCTGCAACCACCGCTATCGCTTCTATTGCTATGCTCTTCCTGTATCCGGTCATCGCAAAGCCGGAATTCGGTGGTCTGCGAACGTGGTTGTTGCTCTTTATGGTTCTGGTCGC
>JACQVH010000216.1 GCA_016209895.1 Candidatus Hydrogenedentota bacterium
CCGACATCCAGCCGCCGGATCTCGAGACGCGCGTCGCCATTCTTCAGAACAAGGCGTTGCAAGAAGGGTTTACGGTGTCCCCGGAAGTGCTGAAACACATCGCTTCGTTCATCACCACCAACATTCGTGAACTGGAGGGAGCCCTCATCACCTTGTTGGCGTACAGCCGGCTGACGGAGCATCCGATTACGCTCCCGATGGCGGAAGAGATTCTGCAGGATTTGATTGGGCGGGAGAAGATCAAACCCATTACCATCGAATCCGTCCAACGCACTGTCGCGGAACACTTTGACGTCCGTATTGCGGATCTCCGCGGCCGCAGTCGCCAGCGTCAAGTGGCATTTCCGCGCCAAGTCGCCATGTATCTGTGCAAACAACTTGTTCCGAATCTCTCACTCAATGAGGTCGGAGAGGCTTTCGGGGGCAAAGACCACACCACGGTCATTTATGCGTGTCAAAAGATTACCCAGGACGCGCAACGCAACACGGCCGTTCGCCAAATGCTCGATGACCTCGAGAAAACCATCAGGCAATAGCGCTACGTGAGCCGATTGATCGGGTCCGCCTACGCCGGCGTCACCGGGTTCCTCAACGTGCCAATCTGCGGGACGGTGACTTCCACCATATCGCCGGGTTGAATGGGCGCAATGCCCTCCGGGGTTCCGGTCGAGATCAAGTCACCGGGCAGCAGCGTCACATACCGCGAGATATAGGCCACGAGTTCGGGAACCTTGAAGATCATCTTGGTGGTGTTGCTCTTTTGGCGCACTTCTCCATTCACGCGCAATTCGATGTCCACCTCCAGGGGCGACGGCATCGCATCCGGCAGGGCGATAACCGGACCCAGTGGACCAAAGGTATCTAAGCTTTTGGAACGAAACCAAGGATGCCCTTGCTTTATATCATTGGCTTGCATGTCCCGCGCCGTGACGTCGTTGACCAGCGTGTAGCCGGCAATAACGATGTCGGCTTCTTCCGGGGCTACGTTTCGCGCTTTGCGCGCGATCACTACGCCCAACTCCGCTTCGGGGTCCACACGGCCCACGGTAGGGTCAATGCGTATCGGTTCCTCCGGCCCGATGCAGGATTCGGGGGACTTGCTGAAGATGATCGGCTCTTTCGGCGCATCGTGCCCGGTCTCGGCGGCGTGTGCCGCGTAGTTGCGGCCCAACGCAATTATCTTCCCCGGCCGGAACGGCCGCAGAAATCGTTCGGGCGCGTTGATGACAAAGGACTCCAGAAGATGACGCGCCTCGAGGAACTGCGTCACGCTTCGGAAGAAGTGACCTTCCATCTTCCCCGTCATGAACAGGCTCTCCAGGTCTCGTACCGGCTCGGACGCAGACCCCTCCTTGAGCAGCCGGTATGCCTGAAATGCGCGAGAAAAATCGAGCCAGCGGTCCGCCGACTCCAGCGCGATTATTCGTTGATCGCCCGTACCGGTAATTCCGATCTTCATCCGAGTCTCCTTCCATCCCTTTTCCCGTCAATCGCGGTCCGCAAAAGCTTATCAGGTTCGACAGGCCGTGAGCGAGCATGGTAGTCTCACTCCCCGCATTCGATTGGTGGCCGCCTTAGGGAGAATTTTGTCCGCGTGCGCCTCGGCAGGCAGACCCGGCGAGGGCAGGAAATCCTCTCCGGATATCTCATCATTTCACCGTGGCTCCTAGGCTTCCTGGTTTTTACGTTGGGGCCGATGGTGGCCTCGCTCTGCCTCAGTTTTGCCCGGTACAATCCTTCCGACGTGCACGGCGGTATCCACTGGATCGGTGTTCAGAACTATGCCCGCATGTTTTCCAGCGACCCGATCTTCTGGAACGCGCTGTGGGTGACGTTCTTGTATTCCATTATCAGCATCCCCTTGCAGTTGGCGGGCGGCCTTTTGGTCGCACTCATCCTGAATCAGAACATTCGCGGGATCGCCCTGTATCGTACCGGCTTCTATCTTCCGGTGGTCATCGGCGGTGTGGCGACGTCGCTGATTTGGATGTGGCTTTTCAGTCCGAGCCAAGGCCTGATCAACGTCGGGCTGAGCCGAATCTATGAGTGGCTGGGGCGAGAATCGCCGCTCACACAGGGATTCGCCACTGTGCTTCAGTTTTTTTTCGGCGCGGTCGAAGAAGGGAGCCTATTGCCGGGGTGGACGGCCAGCGAACGCGGCGCCTTGAATTCGCTGATCCTGATGAGCCTGTGGGGTCTTGGGGGCTCGATGATTGTCAATCTCGCCGGGCTGCAATCCATTCCGAACATTTATTACGAGGCGGCGCACATTGACGGCGCGGGCGCGTTTTCCCGTTTTTGGCATATCACCCTACCGCTCCTTTCGCCCACGGTCTTCTTTAATCTGATTATGGGCATTATCGGTTCGTTCCAAGTCTTCACGCAAGGCTTCGTCATGACGGGCGGCGGCCCCAACAACGCGACGCGATTCTACGTGCTGTACACTTACCAGAACGCCTTCGAGTTCTTCCGGATGGGCTACGCTTCGGCGTTGGCCTGGGTACTCTTCGTGATCATTCTGATTTTCACGCTTCTGGTCATGCGCACGTCACGCGCGTGGGTCTTTTACGAGGCACAGAAGCCATGACCTCGAGCCAGACCAGACGAATCATTGCCCGGTTGCTGACCCACGCCGTACTGCTCGCGTGCTGCGCGGCCGCCTTGACGCCATTCGCGTGGATGCTTTCCACTTCACTCAAACAGAGTGGGCACAGCCTGTCACGGCAGGTCGAGTGGCTGCCACGAAAAGACGTCTGGATGCGCGACGGGCAGTTCACCGAGGTGATCACACTCGGCGCGCGCGTCCGCAACCTCGAGTCCGGCGCGGTCGAAGAAGTGGGCATTACGAGCCTGGCGGCGCGATCCAAGAACACCGATATTTCCTTGCCGGAGCATCGGTTCCCTGCCGAAGTGCTCGAATGGCGCGTTCGCCCCGTCGGTGACGCCGTGGTGAGTGGCGCGGTCTGGGTCCCGTTCCCGGAAGTACGGCGCCGCCTGGCGCCCCATTGGCGCAATTACGCGGAGGCCCTCGAGAAGATGCGCTTCACCGCGCTCCTGAAGAACACGTTTGCCGTCACGTTCTTGGGAACCGTCGGCACCCTGCTTTCCTGTTCTTTCGTGGCCTATGGTTTTGCCCGGTTTCGCTTTCCCGGACGCGACGTGCTGTTTGTCGTATTGCTCTCCTCGATGATGTTGCCCCCGGTGGTCACCATGATCCCGGTGTATCTGATCTTCCGCGAACTGCGCTGGATTGACACCTTGCTGCCGCTCTTCATGCCGGCGTGGTTCTCGACCAACGCGTTCGCTGTATTCTTGTTCCGGCAGTTTTTCATGACCTTGCCCTTTGATCTCGATGACGCGGCGCGCATTGACGGCTGCGGCGCGTTGCGCATTTACTCGAACGTGCTCCTACCCCTCTGCAAGCCGGTGCTCGCCACCGTGGCCATGTTCAGCTTCAGCGGGTTCTGGCTCGATTTTATGAGCCCGCTCATCTACCTGAACTCGATCCTGAAGTTTACGCTCTCGCTGGGCCTGTACATGTTCAAAGGCCCGTACGACGTACAATGGGACTACCTCATGGCCGCGACTCTGGTCGTGTCGCTGCCGTGCATCCTGATCTTCCTATTCGGCCAACAGTTCTTCATCCGCGGGGTTGTGATGTCCGGCCTCAAGGGCTAGAGTATCGAGTGTAACTACCGGGTAAAGGGTGCCAGGAGGCGAATCTGGTGGGCGTACACGAGAATGGCGGCAACTATCAACACCCGCGGCCGACTTCAATAACGGTGTGGAGCATCTTGATTCTATTTCACGGCGCGCTTGCCGTCATTGTCAGCATTTCCGGCATTTTCTTGGCGGCTTCGTCATGGCTTTCCCCCATTCTCCAAACGGATGTGCGTTACCATGAGGCTTTGGGCGTGATGCGGGTCATCATAGTCATATTCAGCGTTCAAGGCGTAATCGCAGGGTTTCGCCTCGTCATTCTGGGTACAGGACTATTTCTGCTCCAGAGTCGAACTCGGCGTACGTGTATGGGACATTTCTACCCGATCTGGGCTGCCGCAGCAACGATTAGTATCGCGATCAATCTTGCGATGTGGGTCGTGGGCGTCGACCCGAGGATTCTCTCGTTCGTTCTTCCATATTCTTTGACACCGGCACTCTTTGTGCTGGAAAGCATGGCTGCTATTTTTGCGTTCTTGCTTTGCTTGACGTATCCGAACTTGCTTTACTTCTGGCTCAGGCGTCCTGACGTGGCCGCTGCTTTTGATCCACCGACAACGGACGACCGCGTGTCCTATGGAGTGCGGTGGCCGTGACACCGCTTTTATTCGTGGCGGAGCCGCTCCTTACCATTAGCGCAACCTTTAGTAATAGCACGCGGTACAACGCGCTGAATGCGCTTCGCGCCGAGTAAAAGCGGCGTGACAGCCGCCACATTCCAAGACTTGCGAAACCGTTCGGAAAGAAAGAGAATCGGAGCTATGAGGCTTGGGTGGACCGACGGAATATGCGCTCGTACTCTCATTATTCTTTGCGTTTCTGCGGTTTTCACGTTCGCCGAGCCGTTGCTTGACCACGCTTGGCAACTTCATGACTCGGACTGGAGTGTCATCCAACGCACGGTTGAACGCGCCCCGGCCTTCGGCGTGACGGAGATTCAGCTTTCGCACGGGGTTGTGGATGCAATTGATGAGATCGTAGAAGACTCAGAGACCCGCGAGCGCGTGCGGCGGGCCAGCGAGTTGGCGGACCAGTTTGGGATTGCCACCCATGTGTGGGCGCATGAACTCAATATCGGCAAGAACAAGCTGGACCAATGCCTCGATCCCGAAGGCGCCGGCAAAGAAATGTGGGACCAGCGCCGGGCGGCGTACCGCGGGGCGCTTCGCCTGTGTCCGAGTGTGGACGGCGTGGTGCTCATGTTCGGCAGTTGCCCCACCGAAGTCTGGCACATCCGCGGGACCGCGTGTGAGTTCAATGCCCGGACACCAAATGAGGACCGCGTGGCCATGACCATCCAAATCATCCGCGAGGTCGTTTGCGATGAGTTCGGGAAAAAACTGGTGGTTCGGGATTTCTGTCATTCGCCGCAACAACTCGAATGGTACCGGTTAGGCATGCTCAAGCACCGCGGTTTGCGCGCGATGATCAAGGAGGTGCCGCAGGACTGGCAGCCGTATTATCCGCTGAATCGCGTCATTGGCAACGTCGGCGCCAACGACAGCTTCATCGAATTGGACCTCGGGGCGGAATACTGGGGTCGGAACCATATCCTCTTCTGTATGCCGGACTATCTGGCGCGGCGGTTCTCCGAATTTGCCGCACGGGGCATAACCGGCGTGGTGGCTCGCGTGGAATGCGGCAGCGATCACGCCTTGGACACGCCCAATGAAGTGAACTTGTATGCGTTGTCCCGCCTTATCCGCGACCCGAATGTCTCCCCGGAGACGATGTGGCGAGATTGGGTCGCGCAACGCTACGCTCTTGCCCCGGATTCTGAAGCCGGCCAACACCTGATTGCCGCATTGCGCCGCAGCTTCGACGTTGGACGCAAAATGTACTACGTGCTCGACCAGTGGGCGCTGGAAAAGAGCAGCGACATTCCCGCGGAACCCCAGGCCGCCTGTCTCATCGGCAAGAATAGCGCGCAATGGGACCCGGATTTCACGGCTTGGTACGAGGAATTGCGGAATCCGTCGGCCGCGACGCTACGGCGCATCTGGCAAGAGAAAGAGGAAGCTATCGAACTCGCCCAGACCTCGCTGGACGACCTTGCCGTTGCAAGAGTCGGACTTCGATCCGAAGATTATCAGGACTTGCGAGCGCGCATGGTTCATCAACATCGTTGCGCCCAAGTCTGGAAATACGTGACCGACGTCGTATTTCGCAAGCAACTCTTCGAGAGGGAACGTCGGACGGAAGACCGCCGCCTTATCGAATTTGATCTTCGGGCTCTGGAGGCGTTGGCGCGGGAGACTGCGCCGACGGCCGAGCCCGCTAATCCCGACCGCATTCGCGCCTTCACAGCGGCCGCCGCGCAACTTTTGCCCAAGATTGATCGAGCCGTAGCCCCTGACTTCAACGTTCTCAGCAGGATACGGGCGGAAGAAGTGTCCGGGGACGCGGCAACCATTTGCTGGACCAGCGAACGGAAGGGCGACGGTTGGGTGGAGTGGGGTACCAAGCTTCCCCGATTCGAACAGCATTCCGAGACGGAAGCACCGTGGGCCGAACAACATCGTATTGTTATTACCGGACTCCAACCTGGAACCCGCTACGTCTTCCGCGTCGGGACGGGCGATGTCATTTCCAGTGACTATTCTTTTACCACGTGCAGTGCGCCGGTTCAGACGTTGCGTTAGCCCGGCCGTCGCGCTTGCTTTCTTGGTCTGGTGGCTGGGCATCCGTCCGTATCGGCGGCGCAAGCATTCATTGGTCGGCGAGATCGAAGGTAAATAGTTCAGCTTTCGCCAGCCGGAAAAGTATGCGCACCTCCGGTTCGCCGACCTCTTTCAAGGCCTTGCCCTTCCAAGTCACCCCTTGAGAATAGCCGGACGCCGTGACCGGATCGCAGTCGTCGAGGGACCATCCGGGAATCACTTTATTATTGTCGGTTCGCAGTTCGGCGCACAGTTCGCCCTCGATACGCGCGTTCACGAGCAGGCGTTTTCCGTTCACGAGGAACGGCCGAGTCAGTATGAAGCCCGGTTCACCGGAACTTGGGCGAAGACCGATGAGCCGGTCGCGTTCAGTAGTGAGAAGGCCGATGCCCGCAACATTTTCTTGTTCAGCATTGTGCGGCAGCGCAAACCCGCCATAATAGAAGCGCAGTTCGTCGCCGACCTCGACGGGGTTTTCCCCTATGATCACCATGCCGGCATCCCAGCTTCCGTCCGTTCCTCGCCGCACGAACCGTGGGTGAGTGGCAATCTGGTCCCAATGTACGCCGTCGCCGCTCCAGGCGAGTTCGGCCTCCATATGGCCGGTCGAGTTGTCGTACGTTTGGAGCGTTCCGAAGAATAGATCGCCCCTACGAAACACGGTCATGCCGTAGAATTCCGGAGCGTCCGTTTCCGACGGTACGAGGATGGTTCGTTCGTGGGTCCAGTGCTGCAGGTCGGGGCTCTCCTGAAACGCGACGCGGCGGCGATGATATCCGGCCCAGGCGCGGGGACGGCAGTACAGGAGCCACCGGTCAAGCACATCGTCGTAGATGAAGTTGTTGTGCGTGTCGCTGTGGTAGGAGATGGCCGGCGTTTCCCAGAGCCGTGTAAAAGTCTTGCCGTCTTGGGAACAGGATACAAAAACTCCGCCCTTTTGGTTGTGGATAGCCAGGAATTTCCCGGGCCATTTGTCCGGGGCCGGATTCAGGCAGACGTCAATGTTCTGCGTCTTGTCCGTTCCGAGCTTGATGCAGTTATTGTCGGTGCGGCCTTCGTAGTCAAAGACGCCGAGGTTCGGTTTTCGCCAGGCGATGCCGTCTTTGGATTCCGCATAGCAGACGTTGTAAGAAAAGGGCAGCTTGTTGTAGTAAGCGTGCTTATTCCAAACTGAATACCACATTTTGTAGCGTGTATCTTCCGGGTCGTAGAGAACGCTGCCGCCGAGATGAGGTCCCGTGCCTTCCCAAGGGCGATCGCGAACGATGAGCGGATTCTTGGGATGCCGTTGCGGTGAGACGACGAACCGTTCCACCAGCCACCGATCCTCAACCACGCGCGAATCGCAGAGGAAATACGGGCCTTGGGCCGCGCTGATCCGGTGTGAGACATCTTGCGGCAAGGCTTCGGCGGAGATGAAGAGGACAAAGAACGAAAGTACCATCGCGTGTCTCATAATGTCCCTTAATGTTGGTTGGCAGTGGCAGGAAATGTAGCAAGTTGGTGCGACAGAAAGAAAGATGCGGCTGAGGACCCGATTACGAATCCGGCGCAGGTGGACAAGCCCTCCCAAGGTGGGTAAACCTCGATTACGAATCTCGATTACGAATCTCGATTACGGATTTCGATTGCGATGAGCGATTACGAGCACGAGACTCGATTACGAATCCGCCAGCGGGGGACATGCCTCGAGCGCGATGCTTGTCGGGATGACCCGATTCGGCTAAGACTTGTCGGGGCTGAGGGCTTTGTTGATGGCTTCCTGGACGTCGAGCGCGTTGACGCCGCCGGCTTGATTGACGTCGCCGGGCGCTTCGGTGTCCATTCCGAGCGCCGCGTTGATGACCATTTGAACGTCTACGGCGTTGGTATCGCCGTCGGCGTTCACGTCGGTGGGCGTGGCCGGGACGGGATGCGAGGCGGCGTCGTCGGGGTCGGTGCCGCGCTCGACTTCGAGGCCATCCCAGTATCCGTCGGCGTCGGTGTCGGCGACGAAAGGTTGTGAGCCGACGGTGACTTCATCCACGTTGCTCAGGCGGTCGCCGTCAATATCTTGGTCGGCGTCGGAAGCATCGCCGGGGTCTAGCCCGGCGCTCACTTCCACCCCGTCGGCAATGGTATCGCTGTCGGAGTCCGCGAGCTGCGGATTCGTCCCGAGGGCGCCCTCGACGTCGTCCGAGAGACCGTCCAAGTCCGTGTCCAGGTTCGCCTCGGCGCTTATCGTAACCATTGCCGAACCGCCGTCAAAGGAGGTCTGGGCAAAAGCTTGGTCGGCGGACATGAAGAAGGCCGTGGTGACGGCTGCGGCGGTACCCAGTCGCACCAGTTCTTTGAGGGCCTTTTGGCTGCGTAGGGCCTGGGCGACGGATTTTGCCGACGCCAGCCCCGATTTGACGAGAATTTCACCAAGCTTTGGGGGCTTGGCTACTTTTTGCTTATCGAGGGCCGACTGGAGGTCTTCGGGGTCAATGGCCCCCATCTCGACCAAGATGTCGCCCAGCTTTCGACTGGGGTCTTGACGCTGGATTTCGAGGGCTTTGCGAAGCTGAGACCGCGAGACCTTTATCTGCTCAACGAGTATGTCCCCCAGCATCCGTCGAGCGGGGGCTTCTTTCTGTTGACGCAGCGCCTCTTCGAGGGCTTCTTTCGAGATAATTCCCGATTCGAGCAGGAGGTCGCCGAGCTTCTTCTCAGCGGCCAGCCGTGTAATCAGGGTAGGTTCCGGCTTAGGTTCCTTTTTTTCCCCACCGGCCGCAGACTTGAGGTCCGCCAGCCAATCCGGCAACGCGGCCTCGCGAGCCACGGGTCCTTTGGTGGCCAAGGCGTCCGCGACATGAGCGACGAGACGTTTGAGCACCTCGACGGCATCGAACGCTGCGTCGAGCGAAGGACCTTCGAGCTTGATCTCGCCTTTGCGGATGCGGTCTATGAGGTTTTCCGCTTCAGCGGCGTAAGAACGGATATCTTCCAGGCCCAGGTAGCCTGCGACCCAGTCAATGCTGTGGAAGGCGCGGAAAGTGGCGCTCAAGGCGACCGCGTCATCGGGTTCGGATTCGAGATTCAGCAGGTGCAAGTCGGCGGCCTGGAGATGCTCGCGCGCTCGCTCAACAAACTCGTTAATCTTCTGTGGGTCACCCTCCAGATATACCGGCGCGGGACCTTCGGGAGGTTCGGGTGAGGTTTCCGCAGTTCCCGAGCGCGTCAGCGGAGCGGCCGTAATCCCAGTTTCGGAAGGCGACGTAGCCGGTTCGATCATTCCAAACCGAAGCAATTTCTTGAGAATGACCTGGCTGCGGAGGGCTTGCGCGACGGCCTTCGCCGAGGCTTGACCTAACCGAACGAGGGACTCACCCAGCTTCGGCGGCTTGGCTTCCTGCTGTCGCTTCAGGGCGGTTTCCACGTCTTTCGGCGCTACCGCACCGAGGTTGACCAGAATGTCACCCAGCTTTCCTTTTTGGGGGTCTTGCTGCTGGGTCTCGAGTGCATATTCCAGTCCCGAACGCGATACCGTGGCCTGCTCGACCAAGATGTCGCCCAACATTTTCTTGCCGGAGACTTCTTTTTGCTGGGTCAATGCCGCTTCCAGAGACTCTTGCGTGGCGATTCCGGACTCAATCAGGATTTCGCCCAGTTTTTTGTTCGGCGCGGCGGCGGGGTTGATGGGTAGTTTAGAAAGCGGTTCCCATTTGCCTTCGCTGACGGCACGTATCTCTGTCAACAACGCTTCCAATGTGGCATCGGATGGGGTTTTTCTCCGCTTGGTCAGCGCAGTTTCGATCGCGTCCAGCAGCGCGGGTATCCGTTCCGCCACGTCGAAGGCGACGTCGAGCGCGTGGCCGACGAGTTGAATGCTTCGATTCTGAGCCTGCAGGAACAAGCGTTCGGTGTCGGTCGAGAGGGAGGCGATATCTTTCAAGTCCAGGAACGAGGCTTGCCAGCGCATGGCCGCAAAGATGCGCAAGGCCGTGCCAATGGCGTCTGGGTCGTGAGGGTCGGATTCCAGGGCCAGGAACCGGACTTTGAGCGTTTCGAGTCGCTCCCGGGTGCGCGCGATAAAGGCGCGGATGCGCACGGCGCTGGGACCGGTCACACGCTTCCGCTTGGGACCGGCGGCTTCTAACTCGCGGGGGAAAACGAGGCTTTTCGCGTCGCTGCCGCCCACGACCGCCGTCTGAAGTATCTCAACGGTCTGTCGGAGCGTATCCATCGTGCCCTTGGGATTGGGGATCTCTTCGAGAACGACGCGTTCTACCAGTTGCGCCGCTTTCGTGGCGGCGTCACAAAGATTGGCTTCCCCGCCTTCTTGGGCGATACGCGCGAAATTCGTGAAACGCCCATGCAAAGCAGACATGCTGGAAAGGTTGAAAAGTTCGGCGACTTTTAGCGATTCGTATAGTTCTTGAAGAGGATGCCTCAATTGCATGCTCATCTCCTGACACACATTCGGTCAAGATACCCAGCCTCTTGCCGAACCTGGCCCCAAACAACATTGCTTATGACCGTGCTTCCGGCGCGGCCAACGCCGTAGCGCCTCTTCTCTTCCGTTAGAGTAAGTGTAACATGTCCCTCGACAAGGGTCAAAAGGGAATAAATTCCAGTGAATCTCGAGTGGTGGCCGACGAGAGTCGAGTCTTGTTTAGCCTCTTGCCCAGACCTTTGCTGCGGGCAAATACGGGATGCCAGCCTCTTAACATACGCACTTAGCGCATTTTCAGCAGATGCGCTCGTAAGGGCGACTATCTCCCTTTCTTGTTCTTTTGAGGAAACGAACATGGGGCCGGATTCATTCGCGGGCAATCGGACTTAAAAGACGAGGCGAGCCTGTTTTGACCGGACTCCGGGGATAGTGTTACGATGTTCGGATTGGGAGTGGGTACAGAATCGGGTGCTGGATGGTCGAGTCGAGGTAATGAGCGAAAAAGCCTATATCCAGACGTTTGGCTGTCAAATGAACGAACATGACAGCTTTCGGATGATGGAAATACTTGCCAAGATGGGGTTCGAGGTGACCGATCAGCCGGGCCAAGCCTCGCTGATCCTTGTCAACACTTGCTCGGTGCGCCAGAACCCTGAGAACAGAGTCTACAGCCTGCTTGGGCGGTTGCGACCACTCAAACGGCGCAATCCCGACCTAATCGTAGGGGTGGGGGGCTGTGTGGCGCAACAGGAAGGCGAGGCGATTCTCGAGCGGGAGAAGTTGGTGGACATGGTTTTCGGCCCGGACAACTTCTTCCGGTTGCCGGAAATGATCGAGAGCGTGCGCCGGGGCGAGCGCGTGCTGATGACGCAGTGGCTGCCGCATACCCGCAGAGTGCAGAATTTCATACCGGAGGAGTGGATCGAGTCCGGCCACGTTGAGGGCTGCAAAGCGTATATCGCGATCACGAAAGGTTGCGACAATTTTTGCACTTTTTGCATCGTACCAATGACCCGAGGGCGGGAAGTCAGTCGCGAGCCGGAAAATATACTACGGGAAGCGCGTGACCTGGTAAGCAGAGGCGCGCGTGAACTCTGGCTACTCGGCCAGAATGTCAATTCGTACCGGGTGGGCAAGTTTGGATTCTATGAGTTGTTGACAGCGGTGACGGAGTTGGAGGGCCTACGGCGCCTGCGCTTTACGTCGCCCCATCCCAACGATTGGAACGATCGGCTCTCCGAGTTGATGGCAGCACGGGCAGTGGTCTGCAATTATCTGCATCTCCCGTTCCAGGCGGGTTCGGACCGAATCTTGAAACTGATGCGACGGGGTCACACGCGAGAACAATACCTGGCCAAGATCCGATATTTGAAGACCGTGAATCCGCGGATTGAAATTGGGACGGACCTAATCGTTGGGTTTCCCACGGAAACGGAGGAGGATTTCCGGCACACGCTCGAGATACTTGAGGAGGTGCAATTCAGCCAGGTGTACACGTTCAAGTATTCGCCGCGTCCCGGCACTAAGGCGGGGGCGATGGGCGATGATGTGCCCCGCGAGGTCAAGGACGAACGACTGCAACGGGTGCTGGAGTTACAGGACCGAATCACCGCCAAGCAGTTACGGGGATTCGTGGGTACCGTGCAGGAAGTGTTGATTGACAGCGCCCATCCGCGCGAACGGCGCGCGATGAACGGACGGACGGATGGGAATCGGCCGGTGACCATCAAAGACCCAGCTTTGGAGATTGGCGATCTCGTGATGGTTCGCATCACTGGTGTGCGGCCGCATTCGTTGGTAGGGGAGGTGGATCTCCCCGTGGCCGCGAACGCGTGAATCGAGGAGGCAGGAGTCAGAAGACAGGAGACAGGAGACAGAATAGACACGCGTTCGTGGGCAAGCGAGTGTAACTTGCTGCGTGGGTCGCCGGGGATGTTAAGGAACGAAGCTTCAATGCATTTGGAATTTGAACGTGTTGACAAATACGCCTTTCGCGGGATAGGTGAGTGCCTGATTGTACCGGTCTTTCAGGGTGCACCCGTAGAATCGAATGGGTTGATTACGCCGGCCGACCACGCACTGGTGGCAACGTTAGCGGCGAAAGGCATCTTTTCGGGCAAAGCGGAGGAGGTCTACTCGGTTCCGACGCCACAAAGCCCCTACCACCATCTGCTGCTGTTGGGAATAGGAAAGCGCGAGGATTTCATTTCGGAGACCCTCCGGCGCAGCGCGGGCAAAGCATGCGAGGCGCTCGCGAAAAACCAAGTTAGTCGGGTGGTATTTGACGCGGGGCCGTTGGGGGACAGCGGTGTCGAGGGCCTTGTCGAGGGGATTATGCTGGGCCAGTATTGTTTTGACCGGTATAAGCAATCCGGTCCTGACATTTCCCCCAAGACCGCAATCGAGAATATCGGTATCTTGCACGCGCCGGGCCAGGATGCGGTGCGCCGTCACTGCAAAGACGCGGTCATCGCCTGCGAGAATGCCAACTGGGCGCGTGACTTGGCGGGGATGCCGCCCAATGAATTGACGCCGACCCACTTGACTGAACTCGCGAAGGAATTGGCGAAGGCACACGATTGGCATTGCGAAGTGCTCGATGAGTCGCGCATGACCAAGCTGGGCATGAACGCCTTGTTGGGTGTAGCCCGGGGCAGCGAGCAGCGGGCAAACCTGATAGTTTTGATGCGAAAATCGGACGCTTCAGCCAAGACCATCGCGTTGGTGGGGAAGGGTATCACCTTCGACACGGGCGGGATCAGCATCAAGCCGGCTGAGGCCATGCACGAGATGAAATACGACATGTGCGGGGCGGCGGCCGTTCTGGGTGCGATGAAGGCGCTGCACGCGCTCGAGGCGCCGGTAAACGTGGTGTGTGTGGTCCCGGCCGCGGAAAACATGCCCGGCGCCAACGCTCAGCGACCGGGAGACATCGTCAGAGCGTATAACGGCAAGACCATTGAAGTTCATAATACCGATGCGGAAGGACGGCTGATTCTAGCCGACGCGCTGGCCTACGCGGTGGACAAGTATCATCCGGACCAGATCGTGGACTTGGCGACGCTGACCGGCGCGTGCGTGGTGGCACTCGGCCACTATGCGGCGGGTCTGCTAAGTACCAATGACGGTCTCGCGTCTTGTCTTCAGCGCGCCGGCGACGAGACGGGTGAGCGAGTGTGGCGGCTGCCCCTGTGGAAGGATTACGCTAAGCTTATCGAAGGCGCGCATGCCGACCTCTGCAACATCGGCCCGCGCGGTGAGGCGGGAACCATAGTGGGCGCTTGCTTCCTGCGGGAATTCGTGGGCGACACGCCTTGGGCGCATCTTGATATCGCGGGTACGGCGTGGGGCGGCAAGCATGTCCCCTATCTGGACACAAAATACGCGACCGGCTATGGGGTACGGTTGCTGACCCGTTGGGTATTGAATGAGCGAGATGCAGCATAAGAAGCGCGCCGCGCTTTACACGTTGGGCTGTCGCCTCAACCAGTCGGAAACCGCGCTGATCCACGAGCGACTCGAAGCCGCGGGCTATGCGGTGGTGTCCGACGGGGCGCCGGCGGACCTGAACATCGTCAACACGTGTACAGTCACGCGGGAGGCCGACGCCAAGTCGCGCCAGTTGATACGCAGCCTGATCCGCAGGAATCCGCAAGCCTTCACCGCGGTTGTCGGCTGCTACTCACAGATGGGATACAGAACGTTATCGGAGATTGAAGGTATTGACCTCATCGTCGGCAATCAAGAAAAGCTGAACGTGCTCGACTATGTGGGGCTGGGGAAGAATCGCGTCCCGTTGATCGTGCGCGACCGTTTAGACCGCGACGATTTCACCGTTGAACTGACTGGCGGCGCCGGCTTGCACCGGCGCGCAAATCTCAAGATTCAAGACGGCTGCAATTTTATGTGCTCGTTCTGCATCATTCCATTCGCCCGGGGGCGCGCCCGCAGTCGTGTCCTGGATAATATTGTCGAGGAAGCGCAACTGATGGCGCAGCGCGGCGTTAAGGAGATTGTGCTCACGGGGGTCAACGTCGGCACCTACCGCTACCAAGCGCACACGATTGCGGACGTGGTGGATTGTCTGAACCGAATCGAAGGCATCGAGCGCATCCGGATAAGTTCTATCGAGCCGACCACGGTACCGAACGTGCTGCTTGATTGGATGAATGATCCGACGCATCGTCTTGTGCCCTACTTGCACCTGCCGGCACAGTCGGGTTCAGACCGTGTACTGGCTCGGATGAAGCGGAAGTACACCGCCGATGAGTACCTGGATTTCACGCGGCATGCCGCCGCTACGGTCCGGGATCTCTGCATCGGCACCGACGTTATGGTCGGATTTCCCGGAGAAACTGAAGAGGACTTCGAGGCGACGTGTCAAATGCTGAAAGAAAGTCCCATCGTTTACGCACACGTGTTCAAGTATTCGGAGCGTGCGGGGACGCCCGCCGCGAGGTCGCCGGACCGCGTGCCGCCGGGCGTCGCGGATGCGCGTAGCGCGGAGGTGCGGCGGATCAGCGCGGAAAAGCGGCGGAATTTCCAGCAACGGTATCTTGGCGACACGATGGATGTCTTGTTCGAGGAACGGGACGGCGAATTCTGGCCGGGCCTTACCGGGAATTACCTTCGGGTGGCGGTACGTTCCAACGAAAGGGTGGAGAATACCGTCCGGCGCGTCGTGCTGGACGAGATTTGTTGTGATTTTATGGTAGGACATTTGGCGAATGAATCCCTCGACGGTAGTCGCGAACACGCTGCTTGAAAAGGAAGAGCGTCTCAGAAACGTGATTCGCGAATACGGCACGCTTGCGGTGGCCTATTCGGGCGGGGTGGACTCGACGTATCTCGCCGACGTGGCGCACGAGGTCTTGGGGTCTGCCGCCACGATGATTCTGGCGGATTCTCCAAGCATCCCGCGTACGGAAGTGGCCGACGCCACCGCGCTGGCCAAAGTTCGCGGGTGGAAACTGCAAATTCTTTTTACCGACGAATTTGACCAGGAAGACTATCTCAAGAACGACGGCCGCCGGTGCTATTTCTGCAAGAGTGAACTATTCGACAAGATGCGCGACTATTCGATGCAGAACGAAATCCGAATCCTGGCCTACGGCGCCATCGAAGACGATAAATTGGACCCGACCCGTTTGGGCGCGGTGGCCGCCGGTGAACATGCGGTGGTCGCGCCGCTGCAAACCGTGGGCTTGAGCAAAGCCGAAATTCGTGAACTCAGCCGGACACGGAACCTGCCCACCTGGAACAAGGCGTCGTTTGCGTGCCTGTCGTCGCGTGTGCCGGTCGGCACACCGGTGACGCGCGAGAACGTATCCAAGATCGAACGGGCGGAGGGCGTGCTTCGGCAGTTGGGCTTCTACCAATTCCGAGCCCGGCACCATGGGGACCTCTGCCGAATCGAGATTGATGCGCGCGATTTCGAAAAACTGCTCGACCCCGCCATCCGAAGACAATTGGTGCAGGAAATTACTGCGGCCGGCTACCGCTACGCGACGCTCGACTTGGCCGGCTACCGCACGGGCAGCACCGCGATTTTGCCAATGAAACACGGATTACACGGATCGAACGGATAAACACGGATCAGAGCAGTCCGGACAAAATCCGTGGTAATCCCCGTCTTATCCATTCGATCCGTGTTCTAAAAATGGCCTACTCGGTCCAGCCTTCTTTACCGATGAGGGGCACGAAGACGCAACCGATACTTTCCGATTCGGCGAAGGTAGTGCCAAGGCGAACGACCTTCACGAGCCGTTGGGCTTCGCGCGGGCCGACGGGGCAGACCAGCCGCCCGCCATCGCTCAATTGGTGCCGTAACGAATCCGGTACGTACGGACCCGACGCCGTCACGACGATGGCGTCGTAGGGCGCATACTGGGGGCAGCCTTGCGTACCGTCGCCGACGAGTACGCGAACGTTATCGAAACCCAATTCCTTCAGACGTTCTCGCGCCACTTCGCCCAACTCTTCACAGCGCTCAACTGTAACCACTTCCTTGGCGAGAGTCGCGAGGACCGCGGCTTGATAGCCGGAACCGGTGCCAATCTCGAGGACCCGGTCGTCGGGAGCGAGATCGAGCAACTCGGTCATCAGCGCCACGATATACGGCTGGGAAATGGTTTGGCCGCTGCCGATTTCGAGAGGGCGATCCTGATAGGCATACGCGGCCGCGGATTCGGGCACGAACCGATGGCGGGGCAAGGTACGCATCACCCCCAACACGCGCGGGTCACGCACACCGCGGTCGGCGATCTGATGGTCCACCATCGCCTGTCGGTCGGCGATGAAATCGTCCTCCGTGCCGGCGGAGGTTTCTCTCGAAAAACGAGGCCACATATCATGCCATTCGCGATACCATCTGTGTGAGAATCTGGCGGACCACCCACACCGCGAATATGGCCGCCAATGGCCCGAAATCCATCGGGCCCATCGAGGGCAGCAGGCGGCGGATACGGTTGACGAGCGGGTCCGTAATTTCCGCGATCCAGCGCAGCCGCCGGGAGTCGAAATCGAGTTCGATCCACGGTCCGAGCCAGCGCAGCAGGATCGCGATCATATAAAGCGTGAAGAGGCTGTAAAGTGCCCGCGCGATGATCAGGTTCATTGGAAGGGGAACTCCTTCAAGCGCTGGTGAATCGGTCCGTGGGGCGTCAATTGACTTGAGAACAATGATACACCATTCACGGGGAATGCACCGCCTTCAAACTCCTTTTCTTTTAGCAGTAAAGAGACCAGTCTATTGCTGCCCGCCTCGTCCTTAATCCGGGCAATCGTGACGTGAGGATGAAATCGGTTCTTCTCCGCCGAAAGTCCGATTGCCCGCGCGGCCTGTTCGGCTACGTTCTGTACCGTAGCGAGCGGGCCATCGGGCGGTTCCACCCCGACCCACAGCACCGAAGGATGGCGCAAATTCGGGAAGGCGCCCGTGCTTCTCACCTTGAGTTCAAAGGGACGTGTTCCCGAATACTCGGCAGCCAAGTTTTCGAAGAGCGGCGCGAGTTTCCCGGATTCAAGATCGCCGAGAAAACGGAGCGTCAAATGCATCGCCTCGGGTTTTGCCCACGACGCCCGCACCGGCACGTGGCGCAACCGTTCGCTCAGTTCGCACAGAGCCACCTTGACGGTCTCCGGCAATTCAATGGCAATGAAGGTTCTCATTGACACCCCCGCCGTCTGCTACCTACTGAACCTATTTTACTGCTTTTTCCTTAGACGGTTCCAGGCATCGTCATTGGCGCACACGGTGGGAATGCCGATGTCCGTCACGATGACGCGTCCCAGGTAGGGTTGCGCAACCGGATTCTCGAACCCTCGTTTCGGAAATTGGAAGGTCACCGTGACGTCCGCGCGAATGCAACACCCGCACGGTTCTCCGGTGTCGGTGTGTAGCCCCGATGGCAGGTCCACGGCAATAGTTGTGACCGGAGGCCATGCCTCGATGGCGGCGCGGATGGGACCTCTCACCTCGCCGGTGGTTCCGGTGCCGAGGAGTGCGTCCACCAGCACGGTGCAATCACGCAGACCCGCGACCGCCTTCGCCGCCGCCGCTTCGGTCTCGGCGGATAGAACTGCGCCGCCAAGATTCTGATACACTTTCAGGAACGTGGCGGCATAGCCGCGGACGGAAGCCAGATCGCCTATCAGGACTACCCGGCTGTCGAGTCCGGCGAGAAGCGCCAATCGAGCCACGACGAAACCGTCCCCGCCGTTGTTGCCTTTCCCGCAAACGATACCTACCGGCCCGCGGTCAATCTCACGAAACACTGCCATGCCGGCGTTGTTCATGAGCACCACACCGGGGATACCCAGTTCCTCGATGCACCGGCGATCGGCCTCGCGCATTTGCGCTGCGGTCAAGGTCTTCATAGCCACAAAGCTTACTACGCTTGGTGGCTGATCACAAAGGACAAAGGACACCAAGGACCACAAGGACATTAAGAGCAGATACCCTGCGTCGTTGGTGTCCTTGTAGTCCTTTGCGTCCTTTAGGTCCTTGTCGTCTTTCTGTTCGCTTCAGTACCTCACTTGCACGCGGTACTTCACCACGGTCTCGCCGTCCTTAGGAACTTTCACCGAGAAGATCGCGGTATGCGCGTCCTTCTTCGTGTATTCGTGGGATTTTTCCAGGATTTCCCAGTCGGCCGGCATCGGTTCCACGATGTCTACGGTGATGTCCTTGTCTTTGTGGTTCCGCACCTTAACATCGTAAGCGCACTGGAAGACATTGTCGGCGATCACCCGGAAATCGGTCTGGATGCGTTCGCCGACGACGTCGAACGCGTTGCCGAGCTTCAGACGGACCTCCTCGTCTTTCGGCGTGTGCTGAATCCGGTCCTCGCCCGCAAATTGCAGCATCCCGTCGCTATCTTCCTGATAGATGCGCATGATACCCGCGGGCAGCGGCATGCCCATATGATTCGCCTCTTTATTCGCGAATTTCAGGAAGACTCCCACTTTCTGGTCTTTCAGCGGCCCAAACTTCTGGCTATAGAATGAGACATCGCCGCGAAACTCGTATTGTTTCTGAACGTTGACGCCGGAAGCGGTCAGAAGGCTGACTTGTTTAGACTGGTTCTGCTTGATGGTCGTGCGCCGGGGGAGCGTGTAGAGATGGTATTCGGCGAATGCCTCCTCGCGCATCGGCGGTGGCGCCATAGCCCTTTTCGGCATGACTTCGGCGGCGAGCTCTGCGTACAGCATTTCCTGAACGATGTTCACTTCTCCGGCCACTAGTTTCAATTGGGCGTTCGTATACTGGGCGCCGGACTGATTATTCAGGGTGACCCAGCCGGCGACGTCAAGCGACTCTTCGCTCTTGGCCAGCGTGAGGACGTAATCGGCGCGCCATTCGATGCCGCCGGTCAAGTACCCGGCCTCGATTTCCTGGTCGGTCGCGTCGTTGTCCACCAACCAGATGAGGGACGGCTTGGCGATGAGATTCTCCGGAATCTCGGGTAGGACGACATTGCCGGGGTGGCCGAGGAAGATTTCGTTGTTGACCCGGTAAATCGGCCCTTCATGAACGCTGAGCAATTCGGCGAAGACTTCGGTAAAGCCGATCTCTTTGCTGAAGTTGACCAGCCGGACTTCCTTACCGACGAACTTTTCCATCAGCTTGGCCGGACTCATCAGGTCATACTCGTAATTCTGCTCGAGAATCTGAAGCGAGCCCGGCGCGGATACCGAGCGCAGGCTCACCGTCTCCGGACGAATCTGCTGCGCTACGTCCATAAACTTCAACGTCTGTTCTCCCGGTAGCAGCTTCACCTTGCGCCGATCGCGAACGAGCGCAAGATTGTTGTTATACGCTGTGACGGCAATGTCCGTTTGGTCGGCTAGACTCGTTTCGGACGCGGCCACGTTTTCTCGTAGCTTATCTTCTAGTTTGACCGCGGGCGTTGGACTGGTAGGAAGAGGTTGTTCCTGACCCGCCGCGAGGGGCGCCAATACGCTGATGATAATACCGATGACAAGTGTTCTCATCGCTGCTCTCCTCTTCATCCTAAACACTTCAGCTATCTGTCATGCTGAGCGAACTCGAAGCATCTCTTGTACCCAAGACTTTGGTGTGTGAGATTCTTCGCTGCGCTCAGAATGACAGTCGAGCCGATCTTGTTTGAGTTCATCAAGTGCGTACCTGCACCCGGTACACCACCTTGCCTTCTCCGTCGGGAGGTATTGTCATTGAAAAGATGGCGGTCTGTGCGTCTTTCTTCACGTAGTCCTGAGACTTTTCGAGAATTTCCCAATCGCTCGGCATCGGTTCGACTACGTCCACTTGGATTTCATTTTCCTTGTGATTGCGAACCGTTATTTCGAAAGCCGCTTGAAACACGTTTTGCGATATCCGTTTGAAATCCGTTTGGATACGCTCGCCGACGACGTCGAAGGCATTCCCCATGCGCAGGCGGACCTTCTCGTCTTTCGGCGTGTGTTGAATGCGGTCCTCGCCCGCGAACTGGAGTGCGCCGTCCTGGTCTTCCTGGTAGATGCGCATCGTGCCCGCCGGCAAGGGCATGCCGAGACGGTTCTTTTCATCGTTCCTAAATTCGAGGAAGACGCTCACGTGCTCGTCGCGTCGCGGCGGCATGCGGCGGCTGTAGAACTGGACCTGGCCCCGATACTCGTATTTCTTGGCGCAGGTCACATCGGCCGCTTCGAGCAGGGCCAATTGCTTGGATTCATTCTGCTTGATGGTGGTGCGGCGCGGCATCGTATAGAGATGATACTCGGCGAACGCCTCTTCACGTGGTAGGACTTCGCGTTTGCGCCTCACCACCTCCGCGCCCGCAAAGAACTTATCTTCCGCTTCCTGCACGATGTTCACCTCGCCGGCCACCAGCTTCAGTTGGGCGTTGGAGAACGTCGCGCCGGATTGATTGTTCATGGTGACCCATCCGGCGAGGTGGAGCGACGGATCGTCCCGCGCGAGTGTCACCACGTAGTCCGCCGTCCACGAAATTCCCTGGGTGAGATATGTGACCTCCAGTGTCTGGTCAGCGGCCGCGTTGTCCAACAGCCAAATCAAGGACGGCTTCGCGATAAGGTTGGCCGGTATTTCCGGAAGGACGACCGTGCCTGGAAAGCCGAGGTATATCTCGTTGTTTACCCGGTAAATGGCGCCGCCGTTCGTGCTTAAGAGTTCGGCCTCGACCGTGTCGAAGTCTACTTCGGTCGAGTGGTTGACCAGTTTTACGGGTTTCCCCACGTATTTCTCCAAGAGCTTGGACGGGCTTATCAGGTCGTATTCGTAATTCTGTTCGAGGATTTGGATTGACGCCGCCTGCGATAAGGAACGCAGGCCGACGGTTTCCGGCCGAATTTTCTCCGCCACGTCCATGAATTTCAGTTGGATTTCGCCCGTAGGCAACGCCAGCTTGCGCGTATCCCGAACGAGCGCGAGACCGTTGTTGTAGGCCGTGACCGCGATGTCCGTCTGTTGGTCGAGACTCGTTTCGGCGACCGAAGTATCTCCAGCCGCCACGCCTGCCACCAATAGTGAATAAATGAGAAAAAGCACCGCCGTTCGCGCCCGTCGCATGCCGCTCAACGTGTCATGATTTCCGTCCATACAGTCCCTTTGACACCATCTACGACGAATTGTTCGCCGCTATCGAATCAAGAAAGGCCAAAACTTCCTCCGCGACCTCTTTCGCGTCGTAGTCCCAGAAGACATGGTGATTCGAACGTTCCAGCCAGACTGCCTGCTTATTCGTACTGCCCATAGCTTCGAAGGCCTTCTCCGCCGCCTGCGGCGAAGCGGCCACGTCGCCGCGGCCATGCAGCAAGAGCACGGGGCACGTCACCAGTTTCAGCGTTTCAGGGTCTTGCGCCTGCGCTCCCAGTTCCGAGAGTGTCAGCATCGTCCGTGTCGGCGCCCACGTGTAAGACACGATGTCGTCTTTGGCCTCTTTACGGTTCACCTGCACGAAGAGTTTGCCCTTGTAACCCCATCGGGCGAGACGGGCCGCCGCACGAGCCCAGGTCTCCGGTCGCAGCCCGTAGTACCAATGATACGTGACCGCAAAATAGGGCGCCGCCAGAATTAATGCGTCCACGGGCTCTTCGGCGGCGGCCAGCGTACACAACGTGCCGCCCATCGAGTGACCCACCAGGACCACCTTCTTGCAATCCTTCCTCAGACCGGCGAGTTCCGACTGGACGGCTTTCAACAATTCGGCGGCGGTGACGTTTTCCACCTCGCGCGGGGAAGTACCGTGGCCCGGCAGCCGCATCACGCGCACTCGCCAGCCGTGCTTCGCTACCTGCTCCGGCACATCGGCAAAATTGTTTCCCGCTCCGATGTATCCATGTACGAACAACACTGCTCCCGATGCATCAGCGGGACCAAGTTCGCGCGCTTCCGCGCCAACCATGACGCCGGTTTCAGGATCACGCGGCACTCGGGCATCCTCGCGGGACACTAGATAATCGCTCAAAAAGAAATTCCCGATCCAGAGAAGAGCCATGCCGCCAAAAACGATCAGGAAACGCCGAGACCACTTCCGTCTCACTCCAACTCCCTGAACGGAGGTAGGGGAAGCTACGTCGGCTCCTTCATCGCCAAGCCGGACGTTTTCAGCTTTAGGCTGATTCATTCTCGTTTGCTTTATTCGTGTGATTGGTGTGATTCGTGGTCAATAACAGCTTCGACGAATGCCAGGATTTCGTCCGCCACGAACTCCCGGTCATAGTCCCAGAAAATATGGTGGTTCGAGTTTTCGAGCCAGACGGTCTTCTTCTGCGCGCTGCCCATTTGCTCGAAGGCTTTCTGTGCGGCGCGCGGCGAAGCGGACACGTCGCCCCGCGCATGAATGAGCAGCACCGGGCACGTCACGCGCCGAAGCACGTCGGGGTTGGCGGCCTGTTCGCCGAGCTGAGTCAGCGTCACCAGACTCCGCGTCGGCGCCCAACGGTAACCCTGGATTTGGTCCCGGGCCTCTCTCCGTTTGATTTGCATGAACGTGTTGCTCTTGTAGCCCCAGCGCATGAACTGCGCCAGGAACCGCACCCATTTTTCCGGACGCCGCAGATAATACCAACGATTGGTGACCGCATAATACGGCGCGGCCAAGACCAGGCCGGCCACGTCGTCGTTGGCCGCGACCAGCGTGCCTAAAGACCCGCCCATCGAATGACCCACCAGCACCACCTTCGGATAATCCTTCTTTAGAGCGGCAAGTTCCGACTCGACCGCCTGCAACAGTTCTTCCGTTGTCACATTTTCCAGGTCCCGCGGCGAAGTGCCATGACCGGGCAGCCGCATCACGCGCACCCGCCAGCCGTGCGCCGCGACTTTCTCCGGCACATCGGCGAAACTGTTCCCCGTCATCACGAGGCCATGGACAAACAACACCGCACCCGGCGCATCCACCAGCCCCAAGTCCCGCGCCTCCGCCCCGAGCATCACCCCCGTCTCCGGAGCGCGCGGGACCCGTCCGTCCTGCCGCGCCACCAAGTGGTTGCTGATGGTATGACACCCAAGACAAAGGACCGCGGCGAGGATCGTGCAGATGACACGCCACAACCGAGCCTTCACATGATAGAATTGGAAATCCTCAAAACCGATATTGCTCATACCTTCAAGCTAATCACACGCGCTCCATATTGTTTGCACGTCTTCTATGTCTGTCGGCTCGTGATCCGGCAAGAATGCGGAATGTACCTCGAAATCCGCGGACCCTACTTCGGCAACCTCCGGTAATGTTTCGTCAACGGACCAGGAAGCCTCGTCGTCTGCGATTGACGCCGATCTAGGCACGCCGAGGACAAATCCTGCCCCCGCTCGGAGATACACTAGTGGCTTGCCTCCGACCGGCTCGACTGGTAGCGCCGAAAGACGGTCTGGAACAAGCGCTTCGAGGGTAGCCGGATACTCGCCGTGGTCCCGCTTGTAATCCCGCAAAGCGAATGCGACCTGGGCGACATCCGCTAGAAAGGCGCGGCGCGACAATCCCTCGAAAGCTTCGATCACTCTCTTGATGTGCCATTCCGCCCAATAGTTAAGCGTACCTCCAAATTGTTTTTGAATAGCCTGCAACTCACCGCGAACTTCGTAAGGCTGTTTGTCAAGTAACGGGCCGAGTTGCTTTGTCACGTCGTAGAGTTCCACCGTTCCGCCACCAATAAAGATGCGTTCGATGGGATTCATTCGCGTTGATGCCAATCTTTTCGCGAGCGCCACGATTTCAACACGTTCTCGAAACGAGTTGACCTCCCAAATGGTTTGCAGCGCTTGCAGGACTTTCTCACGCTGGGGCTCCGCCAGCGGACTGATGCGGTCAATCGCGGCAAGCAGCGCTTCGGGAGCTGCGTACAGATAATCGCAGCTGAACGGCTCCGATATCATAGCCGGCGTGTCCGTTGTCTGACTGGTAAGAGATAGAACAATTCGCCAGAGCCTCACTGCGGCCGCTGTTTCGCCCCGGCCGGCCGTTAACAGCGCTTTCGCCCTGAGCAACTCGACCGTGTTCGAGTACGGGCTGCCCGAGAACACAGCAAATTCATCCGTGTAGTAGGTTTCACCAAGGTCGCGAAGTTTATAGCCCCGGCGAAACAGATCCGCTTCGATGGCGCGCTCGAGCTCGGCCATCTCCAGCGATTCATCCAAGAATTGCCGAAGACGCTCCAGACACTCCTCCGGAGTTTGGGCATCCGGGTCTACCGCCTTTTCAAAGTCGGTGAGTTGTTTCCTCTGACGAAGAAAATGTTTGAGTTTGAGGAGCGCGTCCGGTTCAAGATACGGCTTGTCGTCGTCAACCGTCACTCCCTCCGCGAGTATCACCGCCGCCGGATATCGTTCCTTCCACAGGGCGAGGGCTTTTTCGGGGTCCCAGTCCTTAGAAACCACACCCGCGGACTTTGCCGCCTCCCGTCCCTGCTGGACGGCTCGGTTATGGTCTGCTTCTTTAGTCTTCGCTTGGCGCAGCCGTTCCCGCACTTCCGCTTCGCTGCTGTCCGTTTTGGACGGTAGCACGCTGGCCACCAGCCAAGCGGCGCCGACGAGCATAAAGGAGACAAGGATCAGGACAAATACGACGATGAGAACGATATACCTGGCCTTCATAAGAAAGCTCCCCGTAATCCGCGCAACCCACCGCTAGAAGCGCTTGTCGGTTGAAGCATAACACACGACCGCAGAATTGAGCGACCGTACCTGCGACGCACCTAACCCTCACAACTCAACCGATATTCGTCGAAAGCGTATTGCATGAACCACGTTATTGGTGTGATTCGTGTGATTCGTGGTTAAGAATCAAAGGTGGAAAAGTCCTCCTTTGCGATGTAAAATGATGGTTTGTCAACATTCGGTGGCGGTGTAGCTCAGTTGGTAGAGCAGCGGAATCAGAATCCGCGTGTCCACGGTTCGAGTACGTGCACCGCTACCAACTCTTACCTCGGTAAACGTTGACGATTCCATTATGATCTGACAGGAAAACCTGCAATCGGTGGGAGACTAAATCATGTCCGCACAGTACATTGTGCCCGCATTCCTGTTCGTCTTGATCAGCAACGCGGCCTCGGCGGAGGATCTCCGGGTCGGTCTCATCGGTCTGGACACGTCCCATGTGATCGCCTTTACCAAAGTGCTCAATGATCC
>JACQVH010000210.1 GCA_016209895.1 Candidatus Hydrogenedentota bacterium
CCCGTTCTTGTACCGATTTTGACCGCTTTTGCCCGACTTTGTACCGATTTTCACAAAAAAAGTCCGCTTTTGTACCGCTTTTGTACCGCTTTTTCACGCCAATTCACCCGCTTCCGCCCGGTCATGTCATTACATGCCAAGCACTTACACGCACCGACCCCGGTCCCGGCCGCCCCGCAACCCCAATTATCACCTCTACAACACCAGCACGGCCATGTTTCGGGCAGGAGTTTTGTGGGCGCGGTAGGAGTGGAAGCGGCCGGAGCAGATGGTGCACAGGCGCGGTACGATGATCTGTTTCAGCGGCACGCCCGCAGCCGTGAGTTGCTGTGCGTTGGTCTCCCAGAGGTCCAGGTATCGGCCGTTTACCGGCAGGTTCTTTGCGGCGAACGCCTTCGCCAGTTCCGGCGATACCTCGTAACAGCAGGGTCCGGCGGAAGGACCGAGCAAGGCATGAACGTCTGCGGGATGCGAACCGAATTCGGAGGCCATGGTCTCTATCGCGTGGCCGCTGATGTTCGAGTACGACCCTTGTCGGCCGGCATGCAGCAGACCTCCGACGCGTCGCTTCGGATCGTAGAGAAACACCGGCACACAATCGGCAACGAAGACCGCCAGCGCCTGACCGGGTACGTCTGTCATAAGTCCGTCCGCGTCGGCCAAAGGACGAATGCCCGATTCCGCCCCTCCACCGGCGGGGTTCTGTCTGAGACGGATTACACGGTTGCCATGGACTTGTCGAATCTGAACCAGTTGATGAACCTCAATGCCGAAGTTAGTGCAGAACCGTCGGACATTTTCAATATTGTTGCACCCCTCCCCTACACGACAATCTCCATCGGACTGATCGGAACACGCGGCCGCACTTACACCGAGACGCTCAAACTCTTGGAAGCGGATCACAGGATATACCGGCTCAGGTCGCGACTCTCGAGTATCCCCGACAAGCGCCGGTCCACTTCGGCGGCATCAATACGCACGACGCCATCACGATACTGGACGGCGTCGAAGGAGACGTCTTCGAGCAACGTCTCCATGATCGTATGCAGCCGCCGCGCTCCTATGTTCTCCGTTTGCTCGTTCACTTGCTGGCAAATTTGCGCCAGCCGTTCCACGGCGTCGTCGGAAATCTCGAGCGTCACGCCTTCCGTGGCCAGCATGGCCTGGTACTGTTTGATGAGAGAATTCTGCGGCTCGCGCAAGATGCGGGCAAAATCTTTCGCCTCCAGACTGGCCAGTTCAACACGGATCGGGAATCGGCCCTGGAGTTCCGGGATTAGGTCGGAAACTTTCGTCATATGAAACGCGCCCGCGGCAATGAAGAGAACGTGGTCCGTATGAACCGGACCGTACTTCGTAATGACCGTGCTGCCTTCGACGATGGGCAAGATGTCGCGCTGCACGCCCTCGCGCGAGACGTCCGGCCCGCCGCCCGGCGTGCCCCGTCCCGCGATCTTATCAATCTCGTCCAGGAAGATGATCCCGGAGTTCTCGGTGCGCTCGATGGCGAGCCGCACGACGCGGTCCATATCCGTGAGGTTCTGGAGTTCTTCCTGTTCGAGTATGCGGCGCGCCTCGCCCACGGTCGCCGCGCGCCGCTTGGTCCGCGGCGGCGCCAAGCGGCTGAACATTTCCTGGATATTGACGCCCATTTCCTCGAGCCCGGTATTGGAAAAGACCTGCATCATGGTGGGCGTAGCGGCATCCCGCATCTCGATCTCGATTTCCCGCCCGTCCAACTGGCCCTCGCGAAGCTTCTTGCGCAGGATGTCTCGCGTCCGCGCTTCGGCGGTTTCGGCCGGGGTGGTCGGAGCCGGGGCTTCGTCGCCGGAATCCGGGTCCGACGGACGGAACGCGCGCTGAGCCGTACGCGGCGGCGGCGGCAGGAGAATTTCCATAATGCGACGTTCGGCGGCTTCTCGTGCGGCCTCGGTAAGACCCTCCTGGAGTTCCGTTCGGATCATGCCGACCGCCACTTCGAGCAGCTCGCGGACCATGGACTCGCAGTCGCGCCCGACGTAGCCGACCTCCGTGAACTTCGAGGCCTCCACTTTGATGAACGGCGCCTCGGCAATGCGGGACAAGCGGCGCGCGATCTCGGTCTTGCCGACGCCGGTCGGGCCGATCATGATGATGTTCTTGGGTGCGACCTCGTCCCGGAGCGATTCGGGAAGTTGCTGTCGCCGCCACCGATTGCGCATCGCGATGGCCACTTTCCGCTTCGCGTTGTCCTGACCGATGATGTATCTGTCGAGTTCCGCGACGATTTCTCGCGGCGTTAATGTGCTCATGTGTGGAGTTCCAATCTCCTCGGGTTGAACGGCAATCCGATTTCTCGAGAGCCGGCTTTCCGGTCTATCTAGCGAATTCCCGTTAAAGGGTCATTCTAAGGATTTCCGACCGTGACCAACAAGCAGCGCGGGGTTCAGGCGTTGTCGGACAGGTCAGACGCGTCCGATCCGTCCGACGGGTCTAACGTTCCGATGAATCTCATCGGGATTGAAAACCCCGCAACTCATCGCCCGAGATCGCCCCCTCTCGTAGGACCGTGCCCTCGTCGGGATCAAAGACCGTGGACGGCAAACGTAGTGGAAGATCGCCTCCGTCAATCCCTATGTCAATATGCTCCAACGTGATTTCGCGAAGCGATCGCGCTGGAGCGTCGCCGGACCGATTCGCGGATGACGAAGTGATCGCATGCCCGACCACGCGGCATAGCTCGCGAGCCAGCATCGAGTTGGGACAACGCACGGCAACCTTCTCCTGTCCGGCGGTCAGCGACTGCGGCAGGACACGTGACTTGCGAAACAATAGAGAAAGCGGTCCCGGCCAGAACCGTTGGATGTACAATCGCGCACCGTCGGAGATTTCCTCCACGACCTCCAACAACTGGCCCTCATCCGCCACAACCAACAAGACCGGCTTCGCCGCCTCGCGACCTTTGAGCGCAAACAGTCGCGCCACCGCCGCCGCCGAAAATGGATTCACCCCTAATCCGTACACCGTCTCCGTCGGATA
>JACQVH010000214.1 GCA_016209895.1 Candidatus Hydrogenedentota bacterium
CTGGTTTTGATGGCGATTTCCCAGAGACTCGCGATGCTCAAGAGAGCGTTGGTATCAGCACTTTCGATTAGTTGCCTAGCTGGCCCGCTAAGCCTCGGGTCATCGGTTATGAACCAAAGGAAGATTTGTGTATCCAGAAGAACTTTCATTGCATGTACGCGTCGAAGTCAGGCAGGGGAGCGTCGAAATCAGCGGCGATAGAGATCAATCCTTTGGCGGTTCCGGCACGACGTTTCGCTGCGGCCGGGCCGAGCCCAATCAGTTTCGCAACGGGACACTCGCCTTCGGTAATAATTACTTCTTCGCCGTTCCGGACGGATTTCAGTAATTCCGGCAACTGGGCGGCGGCACGCTCAACAGTGACTTGAGTCATAGTTCCTTTTCCCTATGCCACGCGGAAACACGAAGCAAACTTCAAAAGACTCCAAGGGTATAAGTATATCCCGTGAGGATGATTGGTTTCATCCTTGATTTGACACAGTTGACACGTTTGGCGGGTAGCCGCATGATGGTGGCGCTATGGGCGACTTGTTATCTCGAGACGAGCTGGACAACAGCTACTATCGTGTTCAGTCGGGGACGAAGACCGTGTATGTATGTGGCGAAGATTCCGCCGCGATCCAGGATGCTTTACTGAGCGGGAGCAACTGCGTGCCGGTGGATGCGGGTGGTCGCGGGGCGGTCTTTCGTTTTCCGTTGACGTCGGGATATGGCATTATCCGCAAGTATCGGCGGGGCGGGTTGATGCAATCGTTTTTGCGGGATCGGTATTCGAATACCCGGCGCTTTGTGGTTGAATTCCGAATACTTTCGTATCTGCGCAAGCGCGATTTTCCGGTGCCGGAGCCGCTGGGTGTGGGTTGGGAGCAACAGGGCAAGTGGTTCCGTGGGGCCATCGCGACGCGGGAGTTGGAGGCTACAGACTTGCTGGATTTTCTCGCGTCAAGCAGTCCCGGTGCCGAGTCGGTAGTTCACAATATTGGCGCCGTCATTCGGCGGATGCACGACTTGGGTGTGGTCCACGCCGATCTTCAGACGCGCAACATCCTGATTTCGGGGAGGGAGGTGTTTCTGATTGATTTTGATAAGGCGGAACTCTGCAAAGAAGTCAGTCAGCGACGACGCCTGCAAAACCTGCTGCGGCTGCGACGTTCCCTCGAGAAGCATTTGGTTCCGTCGAAGGTGTTCGCGGCGATCTCGGCTGGTTATGGTGTCACTCGTTTTCCGATTTGGCTGGACGTCATCTATCGCATCCGGGGGCGGGTCTCCGATCTTGTGCGCGGGGTGTTCACAACGGCATGAAGCGGGAAACAGGAGACACCTTACTGACCATCGAACATCGGTCGGGCTACACGATTTTTCGTCACGCCGACATTGCTCTAGAACGGGTATTGGACCGTTTGGGTTCACGGGGCCAAATCCTTAAATCTTCCGTGAGATCGGAGACGCGCCGCGTGGAAAATTGGGTGATCAAAATCGGCCGGGGCGGCGGCATCTTGGGGCTGGTGAAGCGGACGTTGGTTCGAGTGCGTTGCCGTCGCGGATGGCACGCCGCGAATTTCCTACACGCGCGCGGAATCGGCGTCCCGCAACCCTATGCCTACGTGGAAGTGCGTTGTCTGGGATTCATAGTCCGCAACGCCTTTCTTTGCGAGTATCTGGATGATTGCTGTACGGTGGAGCAGTACGCTGCGCGTTTGATGGAACGGGCGGCGTCGGACGGTGAAGTGCGCGCTTTTCTTTCCGGTCTCGCGGCGGCCATCAAGGATTTGGAAAAGGTCGGGGCGCACCACTCCGATTTGTCCGGCAAGAATATCTTTACCCGGGACGGACGTTCCTTTTATTTTATTGACCTGGATGCGATGACGCTCAATCGCCGTCATACCGACGCGATGCGGATGCGGAACCATGTCCAGTTGTACGATTCATTTTGTGACTTGTGGGATGACCAAATTTTGCAGCCTTTTTTAGTTCAGCTATTGCCCGCGGGAAAAGACGGTGAGACCTGGATGAAGACCGTGCGCGCCAACCAGGCGCGACGTCGCGCGCGCGCGGTGGGCATTTGGAAGAAGCAAGGGCGGTCCGCCTCGCAGCAGCCATGAATCAACTGTCGAGGGACACTAAGCTGCCCGAGGGTCAGGCTGAAGATATCCGGCGATTCAAGCGCCGGTATTGGACGCAAGCAGGGATCGGCAAAGAATATCAGTACGTCGCGTACCAGGCCGACCCCATTACGCGTTCCAAGAATGTTATTGAGATTCGCCTCGTGCTGGCGAACATCCTCGGACCGCACGTACTGGATGCCGGGGCGGGGACGGGACGCTTTGCGTGGCCGCTTGAACGCGCGGGCCACAAGGTCGTGTCGCTGGACATCTCGCGAGAAATGCTCGAACAGGGTACGGCCTTGGCCCGCAAACGCTCTCTCACGTTTCGCGCCGTCCGGGGCGATATCGAGCGACTCCCGTTCGAGGACGGCGTTTTTGATTCCGTGGTTTCGATAACCGTCCTGCGCCATTTTCCTAATTGGCGCGAGATTCTGAGGGAGTACGGCCGCGTCGTCCGGCCCGGGGGGCGCATCCTCTTTGACATGGGTTCGGGAGAACAGCGCGCTTATCTTGAAAAAGCGGGGGCATTGACGGACGCGAACACGAATGGTCCCATTGATCCGTTGAGTTTTGACATTGGGGTCACGCGACGCGAGCTTGTTGAGTGTGCGAAGGATTTGGGACTTCGCCTTCGGAATGATTCGCCTTACGACTTTTTCAATAGCAACCCTCTTGTGGAACGCATGTGCGGAATCCCGAAGGAGGAACTGAAGGTCCGATTGATCGGCATATTGAATAAGACCGGCGCGGTTCACCTGTACGAACTCATCACGCGCCGATTCTTGAGCGTCTTGAGTCCGGTCTTGTGTCCATCGCGGTTCATTGTGCTTGAGAATCGTCCGACTTCAATTGAGCGCGATGAATTTCCGGCAAATTGCGAAACGCCAAGTCTCGAATCCAGGGAATGGCTCGACTTGGTTCTGAGACAGGTGTCGGGCGCGGACTTTGACGAAGTTTGCGCGGAAGTGGACTTGCTACGCAATGATCCTGAGGCAGAAGCGCTCTATCGCTTTTGTGAGACGGAATTGTTTCCGAAGATTCCGGTGGAGGCGTTTACTTGGCGAACCGATTGAGCCGGTTGACGGTGAACTGTGCCGTTATTCTGGGCGCTTCGTTCCACTATTTCGCGTCAACTTCCGCGCCGGCACAGACGCCAAGAGCGAACTTGCCCGTTCCCGGTCCGGGTGTCGCCGAAACGCCGCCTGCGGACAATCGAATCGAGCTTCATGTCTGGGGGATGAACCTTGCTGAGGTGCGCTATGGCACCTACGCCGTGGTCGCTCGTTTTGAAGAGAAGTACCCGAACGTGAAGGTCATTCTCGGACCTACCGACCGCGGCGAGGACCTTCAAAAGCTGCTCTGCGGTGTCGTCGGCAACGCGCCTCCGGATGTGTTCCGCCGCGAATCCAATCTCTTCGGCGATATCGCCGCCCGCGACATTCTTCTATCCTTGGAACCGTTCATAGAGACCGATAAGTCCCGTCCGGATGGTCTGTATGAAGTGGATTACCCGCCGGGCGTGTGGGCTTCGGGACATTACAACGACATCATGTACGCGATTCCGGAGAGTTCGAATCCGCTGGTGCTCGGCTACAACAAGCGGTTATTTCGCGAAGCCGGTCTTGACCCCGATAGGCCGCCTCGTACCTGGGACGAGTGGATTGAGGCGACGCGCAAGCTGACGCGGGAGGGTGCGAATGGGCAGATTGATACTCTGGGCACTGCCATTCACGCTCGCGACGACCTGGCGTTCTATATCGCTCAAATCGGGGGACAAGTCTTATCGGAAGATGGGCGCACGTGTCGGTTGAATTCGCCGGAGGGTGTTCAAGCCCTGACGTTTCTGGGGCAGATGTTTGATGGCATGGGCGGCCGGCGAGCGTACAACGATTTCGTGGTAACCAATCCGGGCACGGACATCTACAATCCCTTCGCCATGGGCCGAATAGCGATGTCGGTCGAGGACGACTGGATCATCTTTCGCGCTATGCAGTACGCGCCGGACATGGAGCTGGGGGTAGCGCCCGTACCGGCGCCGGCGGGTCGTCCAACGATTACGCAGTCGGCCACTAATGGGATGTATATGATCCCACGCAATGCACGCCACCCTAACGAGGCGTGGGACTTCGTTCGCTACATGAACTCGCCGGAATCGCAAATCATTATGCTCGATACCTTGAAAAAGCAGGCGATGCTACATGGCGGCAGACATATGTATCCGGGTTTTCGTCCGAACCGGAAGGTGCTCGAAGAATTATCCGCGCGCTTTGCCCCGCGCGAACCGCCGTTCGATAAATGCTTCGAGACGTGCAAGCAGATTCTGGACACGCTGGTTCCCGTGACCATCAGTCCCGTGACCGCCGTGTTGCGCGATGAGATGCGCCGCGCAGTCGAGCGCGTGTCTTATCACGAAGTCTCACCACAGCAGGCGCTGAACGACGCGACGCACCGAGTCCAGGAACAATTGGCCCTATTCTATGGCCGCGAACGGGCGCCGCTCCTGGAATGGTGGTACGTTTGGCTGGCTTTCTTTGTGACGGTGTTGCTGGCGTTGGCCGTGATCGTTATCCGCACCCGGAGCGAACGCGCGTTCTCTTCGCTGCAGCGGCGCGAGAATCGTACCGGCCCGCTATTTGTGCTGCCCTGGGTTCTCGGTTTTCTGGTCTTTACGGCTGGACCGATGGTCTTTTCGTTCGCGATGAGCTTCTGCGACTACGACGTCATTCATCCGGCGCGGTGGGTAGGGATTCGGAATTACACGTCGCTGGTGTTGAAAGACCCGCTATTCACGAAGTCTCTCGCTAACACGGTGTTCATGGTGTTGGCGCTCCCCCTGGGCATGGCTACGAGCCTTTCCATCGCGCTCTTGTTGAATACCAAAGTCAGGGGTATGAGCGTGTATCGCACGATATTTTATCTTCCAGCTATCACGCCGGCGGTCGCCACGGCGGTGCTCTGGTATGCGCTGCTCAATCCCAGCGGGATTATCAACACCGCGTTGAGCGCTACGGTCTGCGGCTGGCTGGGTATCAATCCGCCCGCCTGGCTTCAAGACCCCGCTTGGTCGAAGCCGGCGCTGGTGCTGATGGGACTCTGGGGCGCGGGCGGCGGCATGATCTTGTGGCTGGCGGGGCTTCAAGGTATCCCGCAGCAACTCTACGAAGCGGCCGCGATTGATGGCGCCGGGACGTTTCGCCAGTTTCGTTCGATTACACTGCCGATGTTGACTCCCTACATCTTCTTCTCGCTCATCGTCGGCATTATCGGCGTCTTCCAGATATTCGCGCAGGCGCTGGTCTTAACGCTTGGCGGTCCGGCTGATTCCACGCTGTTTTACGTCTATTACCTGTTCAATTGCGCATTTCGTTATTTCAAGATGGGCTACGCCTCCGCCCAAGCCTGGATTCTCTTCGTCATCGTGCTCCTTCTAACGCTGATCCAATGGAAGCTCTCGAAAAGGTGGGTGCACTACGGTTAGCAATGAGCAATGAGCAATGAGGAGCCGATCACTGACCACTGGTCACTGACCACTACAAAATGAACTGGCGCATGCGACAGAAGGTTCGGCAGACGGTACAGTATGGGTTTGCCCATGCGGTGTTGATTGCCGGCGCGGTTCTTTTCTCGATGCCGTTCCTGTGGTTGATCACCACGAGTTTCAAGGGGCCGAACGAGATTTTTGCGGTGCCGTTCCGGTGGTTGCCGGAGGTGGGCCAAAGTTGGCCCGTGGACTGGTCGAAGGCCTTCCAGAACTTCCGGAGCGCTCAGGAATTCATCCCTTTCTGGTTGTGGATTCGCAATACCTTCTACGTGACGGCGCTGGACGTGTTCTTCAACGTGATGATGAGCAGCATCGTGGCTTATGGCTTCTCGCGAGTACGATGGCGGGGCCGCGATATTGTATTCATTTTGTTGTTGGCGACGCTGATGCTGCCGGCCCAAGTGACCATGATTCCGACGTTTCTCATCTTCAACCAACTCGGCTGGTACAACACGCTGACGCCACTCTGGGTGGGCGCTCTCTTCGGCAACGCGTTCAGCATCTTCCTGCTGCGGCAGTTCATGATGACGATTCCGATGGAACTCGAGGACGCGGCGAAGATTGACGGCTGTGGCCATTTTCGCATTTACCGAACCATCGTGCTGCCGTTGATTAAGCCCGCGCTTGCGGTGGTGGCCGTGCAGACGTTTCAAGGGGCCTGGAACAACTTCCTCGGTCCGTATATTTACGTCAACACCAAAGACAAGATGACCATCGCTTTGGGACTGCAATGGTTCAAGAGCGAACACCTCGCAATGTACGGCGAAATGATGGCCACCTCGCTGGTGATGACGCTACCGATAATCTTTATTTTCTTCTTCTGCCAGCGGTACATGATCCAGGGAATTTCTCTGACCGGAATCAAGGCCTAGCGGCACAATTTTGGCAGTGGACGCTGTGCGCTTGGTGGACAGGATGGACGGTCTTTCAAGCAGAATTCATGGGTCGCCTTCTGCTATAGTCTTTTCGTCGGATGATGCTTGAAACATTGTGGCACCCCTGCAACTCTCGTGGCACCCGCAAACGTGTTTGCGAGTGTCTTATGGTGCAGCATCGGCGTGTTCATTGACGGGAGACGACCTATGCCCTCACGCTTTCGATTGCCGCTAGCGGAACAACGCGGTGCGGCGTGGCATTGGATTGTATTTGGATGCGGCGGCGCGCTCTTGCTTTGTATCTTGGTCGTCTTCGCCATCGGCATTATCGTCTATTATGGGGCGCGTCACCTCGTGGAAACGTATACGGATACGAATCCGAAAACAATGCCAGTCGTGCAACTTTCACCTGAAGAGTTGGAAGGTGTGCGAACCCGGATCGAGCAGTTCAGAACGGCACTGGACAACCACCAGCCCGCGCGACCGCTCGAGCTGACGGAACGCGAAATCAACGCGTATCTTCAGAACAAATCCAGCGGTCAGCCGGGCGCTCCAGAGCTGTATGTCACTATCGTCGGCGATCAAATCCGGGGCGATATCAGCGTTCCCTTGGAGGAATTGGGGATCAAGGGACGTTATCTGAATGGCTCGGCTGGGTTGACGGCGTCTATCGTGGACGGATACCTGGATGTGCGGCTCCAATCCATCGAGGTACGCGGCAAGACCGTTCCGGAGGAAGCGATGGCCGGTCTTCAGCAGGAAAACCTTGCGCGGGAGGCAATGACCGACCCTGAGATCGCACCCTATCTGAAGCAGATAGAACGACTCGAGATTCGGGAAGGGAAACTCATCGTGGAGCCGAAGAATCGGGCTGAACCGTTGCCTGCGGAGGCGCCGGCGGATGCCGCGTAATGAGCGTCGTAAAACGGAGATGATATATCCCCCTAAACACCCTCAAACTTGTCGAGGGTGTCTTCGAACGGGAATAGCGAATGCCAAGACGATTTCGACTTGCGGTAACGGCGATTGATCGCCCGGATGATAATCCGGCGGCGGTAATCGAGAGTTGTGTGGCGGCCATTGCCGAGGCCGGCGAACGCGGCGCGGACCTGATAGTCTTGCCGGAGGAACCCGACATCATTGCGGGCGGGACTTACGGCCAGCACCGTTTGGAAGCACATCCGGCGTTCATTGCGTTCCGCGATCAGGCCAAGAAGTCGAAAGTCGGCGTTATCGGCACGCTGTCGGTAATCTTCGAAAACCGTCATGCGAACATGGGTTTCCTGCTGGACCGCCGCGGTGAGGTCATCGGTACGTACCGCAAGAAGCATCCCGCGCCGACGGAAGAAGCGATCATCACCAAACCGGAAGACGGCGGCGCGTTTCCCGTCTTCGATTTTGAAGGTGTTACTCTCGGAATCGCTATCTGCATGGACATCCACTTTCCGGAAATGTTCCGCATCTACGGACTGAAAGGCGCGGACCTCGTTTGTGTTCCGACGATGTATCTCGATTACACCGGCGACATGCTCGAGGCCATTGAGAAGGCACGTGCGATTGACAGCCAGATGTACTTCGCGCTTTCCCGATATATCTCGAAACCATTTCTGGCCGGGAAGAACATGGGCTATGCGAAGGTGATTGCGCCGGACGGGCGCATTATCGTTTCGACCGGGCACCAGGACGGGGTCGCGATTGCCGAGTTCGATCCGAAGTGGCGGTTCGCGTTTTGGGGCGACGGCTACGGCGGGAATCTGCGAACGATGTTCGACACCATTCGCCACCCGGAATTTTACGGAGAGCTGACGGAGCCAAGGAAGTAGTGTCGCGACTGATAGGAGTAATAGGACCCGTCAGACCTGTCTGACGGGTCGGACCAGTCGGACAGATGGCACCTGTGGCTGAGGGAAAAGGATCTATCATGACTTGGAAACATGGCAAGAAGTGGGTTTACTCGATCACTTACGATGAAGGCTGTGCTTTGTTGTTGGAACATGCGCTGCCGATCCATCGCAAGTACGGCGTCCCGGGGCATGTGGCGTTGGTGGCGTCGCAGATTGGGGTGCCGCGTAACGTGCCCGGGAGCAGCTACGACCACATGATGATCCTGTCCAAGACACAAATCCATTCGCTCGTCCAGGAAGGCTGGGGCGTGTCGTGTCACAGCATGACCCATGCGGGCGTCAACTTGAACAACGCCGAGTACGAAGTCGTCCAGGCGCGACGCGTGCTCGAAGAGACGCTGGAAATGCCGGTGACCATGTTCTGCGTGCCCGGCGACAACAATGGCCATCCCGCCGCGTATAAGTACGCCGCCGTGGCAGGATACAAGTCCATTCTCACCATCTATGATGAGGTAAACACGAAAGACGCCGACCCGCTCTGCCTTGGGCGCGTTCCGCTGCATACGGAGTTTCCGCCGCCGTTTTTTTCCGCGTTTGATCCTTATAAGCGCATTCATCAGGCCATGGATGTCGGCGGGTGGATTGTTGATTACTGCCACTGTCCCATGCCGGACAAACCAATCCATCCGCACAAAGATTGCACAACGAAGGAACTCGAAGAACGCTTTGCCACCATCAAGCGTATCGGCGGCGACGAGGTGTGGCTCGCAGAACCGAGTGAGGTGGTGGAATTCCTTCTCACAGAACGCGCCAAGTCCGCGGAACAGAAGACGGCAAGGTGAAGGAGATAACGATGCCGTTAAGTTTAGAACGAGCAAAATACGGCGCGCAGGCGCATACGGATGAAGTGGGGGCGTTGCCGACGCCGTTTCCGCGGACGATCGGGCCGAATGCCGGCCGCTACTTGCAGGAGGTGCTGGAGAGCGGTCTGACCGTGGACATGATCGGGCGCTTCGAGCGCGCATTTACCGAGGCCATGGGCGTCAAACACTGCATCGCTACTCCGGGTTGCACGCCCGCATTGGCCGTGCTGGCCGCGTCCATGCCCTGGGAACCGGGCGACGAAGTGATTGTGAGTCCGGTCACGGACTATGGAACGGTGCAAGGCCTTATCGCCGAGCGCTTCATCCCCATCTTCCCCGATACCGAACCGGGCGTGATCGACTTCAGTGCGCGGACCATCGAGCCGTGTATCACCGACCGCACACGTGCCATCCTCGCCGTGCACATGACGGGCACGATTAACGACATGGACGCCATCAACGCCTTGGCTGAAAAGCACGGTCTCTTCGTTTACGAGGATGTCTGTCAGGCGGTCTTCGGTCAATACAAAGGACGGATTGCGGGCACGCTGGCTAGGGCTGCGGGTTTCTCATTCGATTCGGAGAAAACCATGGGTTCCGACGTCGGCGGTTGTCTCGTGACCAATGACGACGCACTGGCGGAACGCGCCCGGTTCATCGGTCAAAGCCGGGGCGCGGTGATGCAACCGCATTTCGGCCGCCTGCACTCCGTCGCCGGTTACGCGTATCGGATGCCGCTCTGCACCGCCGCGATCTGCCTGGGCCAGCTCGAAGCTATTCGCGAACAAGTGGCTCAGCGCGACCGCATGGCACGTCTGCTATCGGACTTGCTATCGAACATTCCGGGTGTCACCTCGTTGCCGATTCCCAGTTACATGGACGTGTATTCCTGCTGGATGATGGGTTTCAGTATTGACCCAGAGGCATTCCGGTGCACACCGGAGCAGTTTGCGGAGCAACTGGCTGCAGCCGGGATTCCTGGCGCGGGTCTCGGCAAGTATTACTTGATGCCGGCGGCCTTGACGTGCCTGCATGAGAAGGTGGCGAAGAGACAGTATCCATATTCGATTCCGCCGGCCTCGCGCGAATATCGGTATTCCGGCGACTGTTGTCCCAACGCGCAGCGATTCCTGGAAACCTACATCCGCTGGACGACGTTCTGCGAGAAGTATCAGCCCGAACACTGCGAACTGGCTGCAGAAATCGTTTCGAGCGTGGCCGCGAAGAATCGAGTATAAGACCATGTGGAGTGCGGCGGCCAAGACGCCGCTTTTGCTTGCGGCGGAGCCGCTTTACTCGCTAAGCCTGGCTTCCAGTGCGGGGTGTGGTATAACGTGCTGAGGTCGCTCCGCGCCAAGGGAAAGCGGCGTCACGGCCGCCGCACTCCAAATGGTTACTCGCGGGGGAACAGAAAAAGGAAGAGAAAGACAATGTATAGCGTTGCGCAGAATTGTGTGATTGAAATTCCTTTCTACTCGTCGGCGAGAAACGCTGACCCGTACAATGACGTCGAGCTTGATGTCGAGATACGGCGGCCGGATGGCAGCGTCACTCGTGTTCCCGCCTTTTGGTCGGGTGACAATGTGTGGCGATTTCGGTTCGCGGGGGACGACGTTGGGCTACACAAGTTTCAGACAATCTGTTCGAACTCGTCCGATACCGGATTACACCAGCAGGGCGGGGACGTATCCGTAAGCTTCTACGAAGGCGGGAACCGGCTGTACCGCCACGGGCGATTGCGCGTCGCGGATGACAAACGTCATTTCGTGCAGGCTGACGGCACGCCCTTTTTCTGGCTCGGCGACACTTGGTGGATGGGTCTTTGCTCGCGGTTGGATTGGCCACAAGGAGTCCGGACGCTCGCGGCCGATCGCGTAGCCAAAGGATTCAATGTGGCTCAGATCATCGCGGGACCGTATCCGGATATGGACGCTTGGGACCCGCGCGGCAAGAACGAGGCCGGGTATCCGTTCACCAAGGGTTTTCAGAGTATCAATCCGGCTTATTACGATCACGCCGACCTTAAGATCGGTTACCTCGTGTCAGTGGGCCTCATGCCTTGCATCGTGGGTATGTGGGGATATTACCTGCCGGAGATCGGCGTCGAGAAGATCAAGCGGTTTTGGCGCTTTCTCGTCGCGCGCTACGGCGCATTTCCGGTGGTGTGGTGCATTGCCGGTGAAGGCACGATGTCCTACTATTTGTCCAAGACGCCCAAGGAGGATTCGGCGGCGCAGAAGAAAGGTTGGACGGAAGTCATGGCCTACGTGCGCCAGATTGACGGTTACCACAACCTGGTTTGCATTCATCCGACACAATATGGCCGTGAACAGGTGGAGGACCCAAGCCTGATGGATTTCGACATGCTGCAGACGGGTCACGGCGACTTGGAGAGCGTGCCCAACGTGGCGGAATCGGTTATCAAATCCGTGGGCCGCGAGCCGCGCATGCCCGTGGTCAACGGCGAGATTAATTATGAAGGAATCCTGGGCCGCTGCTGGCAGAATGTACAGCGTATTTGTTTCTACACGACTGTGCTGAACGGCGCAGCGGGTCATACCTACGGCGGGAACGGCATCTGGCAGATGAGCACTGAGGAGCAGCCGTATGGCGCGTCGCCGCACGGTCGCGGCTGGGGCAATACGCCCTGGCAGGAGGCGTATCAACTGCCCGGATCACGGCAGGTGGGCGTCGGCGCAGCGTTCATGCGACGTTTCCCGTGGTGGACCCTGGAGCGGCATCCCGAATGGGTCGAGCCCGCATGGCAGGCGAAAGACCCCTACGCGCGCACTACCGCCGGGATTCCGGGCAAGCTGCGTATCGTCTACTCTCCGAGCCTGTGGGACCCGCCGCTGGTGAAGGACATCGAGGCTTCGATCACATACGAGGCTTCGTATATTGATCCGACCAACGGTGGGCTGATTTCACTCGGCGTGGTAACGCCGGATTCGGAAGGCAAATGGCGTCCGCCGTGTCCGCCCGTGGTGCACGACTGGCTGCTGGTCATGGAGGCCAAGGCATGAGGGGATTTGTCGTCGGCCCATTTCTACCAATCCTCGTGGTTCTTATGGGGCCGATCCGACCTATGGCTGCGCAACGCGGTGATTGGCCGGAACCGCGCGGGAATCCCCATCTCACGGCCATTCAGCCACTACCCGGGAAGATCGCTGCGGCGGCGCCCATTGCGCAGTTCGACCTCGGTCGGAGTGAGCCGGCGCTGGCGCCCGTCGTGTTACCGGGCATTGCGGGCCACGCGGGTCTGGCCGTGGTCGCCGGGGCGCTCTATTGCTTTGATACCGCGGGCAAACAGCTTTGGTTCTTGCATCCACCGGGACTGAACTTTTCGAAGATCGTCGCGCACGAGGATCTCGACGGCGACGGCAAGACCGAGTTGTTGTTGCAGGCGGGGAGACCCACGGAGCCGTATGCGGCGGCGGTGCTGGCGAGTTTGGAAGATGGCCGCGTGCTCTGGCGATATGACGTGGAGCCGATGTCGTATGCGTGGTATCTGTACAATGGAAACTACTTGCCGGGCGTGTCGTCGCAACAGATCGTGGTTATCATGCACGCGTACCCGCCGGACAAGGATAACGGCTACATCGCCCTGTTCGAGTATCCGGAAAAAGGCAAGCCGCCGGTCCAGAAATGGCGCTACGATTTCCACGAGTACACGTGTTTTCCTTCTTTTCTGCAGACCGATCTTGATGGCGACGCCGTCAAAGAATTGGTCGTCGAGACGCACAGCCGGATGTGGCTATTGGACGCCGTGACCGGCAAGGTGAAACAGTTCGTAAAATGGGACGTGACTCCCGCGAACATCCGCAGCTACGGCCTCGTAAAGTTTGTGGATCTGGACGGCGACGCGCGGGAGGATTTCCTTTGTATCGCGTCATTTGCTCAGCATCATGAGGTGCTTCTGAACCGGAACGGACAATTCGGTCTGGCTTGGAGCCATGGCTGGCCGGAGAGTGTTACAACCGGCAAAGTAGACAGTCTCTGGCCGGAACCGCCGCACGCCGACGTGGATGGCGACGGACGAATCGAGATCGTAGTGTCCATGTACAATTCACTAGGCGAAGGTGCGTGGTTGCTGCGGGTATATGACGCGGTCAGCGGCGAATTGAAATACAAAGCGCCGGGGTACGTGGCTGAATCGGTAGTCGATCTCGATAACGACAGCAAACTGGAAATTCTGGCCAACCGCACGTCCGATCCGACGTTGGCTAGGCTGGACGGGGCCTGCATTCTGGACGTTCACGACAAGGCGATACGCGTCCGTTGGCAGGACGCGAACGCAAAGGCGATCAAGCCTGCGAAGGACGGCACTCCGCGTATTGAGCGGAACGGCACGACGTTCATCGTGAGCATGGACGCCGAGGGTAAAGTCACCAAGCAGGAATGGTCGAAACCGAAGAAGGATCGCCCCGAATTTACGGGCATCCCACCGATAGTCGGCGCGACGATGCCGCAAGTTCTGGTATCGGACCTCATCGGCGACACGCGAAACGAGATTCTGCTTTACAGCGAACCGACGGCGCGGGTGTTGATTTTCACGGCTAATGGCCTCGAACAAGTTGCGAGTTACACGTCGTCGTCGCTGCCGGTCATTGCGGACCTGGACGGCGATGGGAACGCCGAAATGGTGTTGAGCACGGCGGCGCCGGGAATCCGGCCGGTCCTGGAGGCGCGCACCCCGAAGCTCGGCGAGCGGGTGCTGTGGCGTACGGAGTATCCGGAACCGAACCGAGCCGGATTGCCCCACGGCCGGGCCGCGTACTTGAGGACCGTGCATTTTACGGGCAAACCCACACCCGATCTATACGCGTTGATTGGCACGCCGCTGCTACGTAGCACGGCGCTCGAAGGAACGACGGGGAGAATCCTTTGGGAGAAGGGGGAGTTCGAGGGCATCGAGCGCTACTGGGCGCCGACGGTGGACTTCGCGTCAGCCTTTGATTTTGACCAAGATGGCAAAGAGGATCTGGTCTTCACGAATCCGGACTACTACTGCGTGGCCGCAAGCGGCACGGGTGACATGCTGCTGGGCCCGGTGTTCCCACCCAAGATTTTTGATCAACCCTCGCAAGGTCTTTACACATATCCCGCGATTTTGAAGAACAACGACCGCCTGCCGACGGTGTGTCTCGTGGATGGACATTACTTTCAGGCCGCCATGTCGCTCAAGGCGGAGCCGTATTGGTACAAGATCCCCGTCGCAGGAGAGAATCGCTCCGCCGCCGAAGGGTTTTTGCAGCTTGCGGACGGCACGTGGCTGATGGGTTTCGGGCGGCAGAACGGGAATTTCGCCTGTGTCAATGTGGCGGATGGTTCGTTGCGCTGGGAACTACCGTTGGAAGCGTCTTGTTCCGACGTGACGACCTGTGACGTTGACGGCGACAACCGCCAGGAGTTCCTTTTCGGCACGAGTCACGGAAAACTGTATGCGGTCGGCGATGGGGAAGATAAAGCGCGGGTCGTGTGGAGCGCGGATTTGGGTGCGACCGCGTCGGTCGGCGCGCCTATCCCGGCGGATGTCAACGCTGACGGCGCGAGTGAAATCGTCGTACCCGCCTCCGATGGCTACCTGTACATCTTTGGCGGGAAATCATGAAGAGTGTCCTGATTACGGGCGCGGCCGGATTCATCGGTTCGAGCTTGGCCGACCGTCTCCTCGAACGCGGGGACCGCGTGATCGCGGTGGACGATTTCAACGCGTTCTACGATCCGCAGATAAAGCGCAAAAACATCGCCGAGGCGCTGATATATCCTAACTATACGTTGTACGAGGCCGATATCTGCGACGAGACACGCGTCCGTGTGATCTTCGATAGCGAGAGTCCGGACGTTGTTGTACATTTGGCCGCCCGCGCCGGGGTCCGACCTTCCATCGAGGAACCAAACCTTTATCACCGCGTTAACGTCATGGGCTCGCAACACATCCTCGACGCCTGTCGCACCTTCAAGCCGACGCACGTGGTCTTCGCGTCGAGTTCCTCGGTGTACGGCGGCTCGACACGCGTGCCCTTCATTGAAGACGATCCGGTCAGCGGTCCCATCAGCCCGTACGCGGCCACCAAACGCATGAACGAATTGCAGGCGCACGTGTACAGTCATCTCTACGGCATGAAGGTTTCGCTGTTTCGATTCTTTACCGTGTATGGTCCTCGCCAACGGCCCGACATGGCGATTCACAAGTTCGCGCGGTTAATTGATCAAGGTAAGCCGGTGCCCATGTTCGGCGATGGTTCGTCCCGGCGCGATTACACATACATTGATGACGTGGTGTACGGGCTGATCCAGGCCGTGGATACACCATTCCGCTACGAGATTTTTAACTTCGGCGAGAATTCCACGACGAGTCTGAAGGATTTGATCGCGTTGCTCGCGAAGCATTTGGGGAAAGAGCCAGTAATTGAACAACTCCCGGATCAGCCCGGCGACGTGCCGATCACCTACGCGAACATTGACAAAGCGAAGCGTCTTCTGGGCTATAATCCGCAGTTCAGCCTGGATGAAGGTATCCGCAGGTTCGTGGAATGGTACCGGGAGTTGTGAAGACCGTCGAGGTGTGCACATGCGTAAACGTAGAAGGGAATCGTATTCATGAAATGGTCAAGGTTTGTTTTTGTGTTCGTTTTTTTGTTTGTCGGCGCAGTAGCTTTGGGTCAATCGCCGGGGCCGGTCAAGAACGTGGTTATTTATGATGAGCCGGGGCGGTTCGCCGGATGGCCGGCGAACAACGGCATCTGGTCCTGGGGCGACGAAATCGTCGTGGGATTCACCCTTGGCTACTACAAAGAAAAACCGAGCGGGCACCCGATTGACCCGGACCGGCCATCGCAACCCCGGCTTGCGCGCAGCTTGGACGGCGGCGAAACTTGGACGATTGAGTCGCCGTCGTTTCTCGACGCTGGGGGCAAGCAGGGGGATCCCATGCCGTGTCCCGGTGACATTGATTTCACCCAGCCGAATTTTGCCTTCTGGGTACGGATGCAAGGCAGCAATCAGGGGTTCTCATATTTCTATTGGTCAAATGACCGCTGCAAGACGTGGCAGGGTCCGTATCAACTTCCGAAGTTTGAGCGCACGGGCGTCTTCTCGCGCACGGACTACATCGTGAAAGGTCCGAACGACTTGATGGCGTTTATGACAGCCGCGAAGGCCAGCGGCGGCGAAGGTTGGCCGTTCTGCGCGCAGACAACGGATGGTGGCAAGACTTGGAAACACGTCTCCTGGATTGGAAAGGAGCCCGGTCCGGGCGGTTATGCGATTATGCCCTCAACAGTGCGCCTGTCCGACAGCGAATTGTTCACATACATCCGCTGCCGGGGTGTCAAGGAAGGCGGGGAGAAATGGTGGTGGATCGAGCCTTACCGTTCCCTGGATAACGGACAGTCTTGGCAACTGGAGAAGGAAAACTCGATTGATAACGCCGGCAATCCGGCGCACATGATTAAGCTGAAGGATGGCAGTCTTGCTCTGACCTACGGTTATCGCCATGCGCCCTACGGTGTCCGCGCTCGAATCAGCAGCGACAGGGGAAAGACCTGGACTGGAGACATCATTTTACGGGACGACGGCGGCGAGTGGGACCTCGGATACCCCCGCGCCGCCCAGCGCGCCGACGGCAAGATTGTGACTGCCTACTACTTCAACGACACCAAACACAAGGAACGTTACATAGCGGCGACCATTTGGGATCCGGGCGCTGTGGAGAAACCTTCACTGGGCGGGTCGCAGTAGCACGACGCTGTATCGAGATACCTCATTGGGGCTCGGAACGACCGAGTACGGACACCTCGAAGTTTGAGATATCGGCTACGACGTTGGAGCCGATTGCCCGAAATCCAATCTTACCGGAAGCGGGCAACTCGTCAGGTAGCGCGCCGGGATCGGTGAACGACGGGCCGGGCACTCCATCCACGAAGACGGCGCAACCTGGGCCCTCCTTCTCGATACGGACGGCGTACGGACGGTTGATCTCCCGGCATAAGTCCGGCCCTTGCGCCATCAGGTGCAGTCCGGGGTTCCTTCGCCAATTGCTCACGCCGGTGTGTTGTCCAGCGTCATCGTAGCGGCTCAGCGATACATGGTAAGAACGCATAGGGGCTTCGTTCCCGGTGTATTCTCGAAACTCGCCGCGACGCGGAGGTAAATCGCGGAGAATATCCTCACCGTGTAGGCCGCGTACGGCTACGAACGTGATAAGCAGACCGTTCTTCTGGTGAACGCGAAGGTGGAAGTTGACCGCGATCCGGTCCGGGAAGTCTTGGCGACAGAATGCCATACAACCCACACCGCCCTGTTCGCTGCCGGTACATTCCAGGCGTAACACACCCCTTTCGGAAATGTAAACCTTTCCGCCGCCTTCGAGGTACCAATGCCGTAGGTCAACGAAGGGGTCAAGGAAAATCTTTCGATTTTGAGGCTGCATCGGATATCGTCCGCTTTGATTGTCTCGTAGGATATCCTAGAATGGATGAGTGCTGAAAACGAATGAGCGGAGTCACGTAAGATGAGATGGTCCTGGCGCATCGCCCGCCTCGCGGGCATTGACGTGTACCTACATGCCACCTTCCTGTTGTTGCTGGGGGTGTTTGTTGTTCCACCGATTCTGTACGGGGTCTTGAGGACTGGAACACCGGGCGCGCGACCTGCGGGTGACTATCTCTTAGTCGCGGCTGGGGAATTGCTGTACGTGTGCACGATCTTTGGGATCGTCGTCTTGCATGAGTTGGGCCACGCGCTGGCCGCGCGCCGATATGGCATTCGGACCCGCGACATCATACTATTGCCGATTGGCGGGGTCGCCCGCCTCGAACGGATGCCCGAAGAACCGATCCAAGAGCTCATCGTGGCGCTGGCGGGCCCAGCGGTGAACGTAGTGCTGGCGGTCATCGCATTCGCGACTCTCATCCCCGTTGCCGGGCTGGGCGCGTTGGGTGAATGGTCTTTTATCAGCGGCAGCATTTTGCAGCGGCTCTTCGTGATTAACGTAATCCTGGCTCTTTTTAACCTTCTGCCGGCGTTTCCGATGGACGGGGGCCGCGTGTTACGAGCCTTGTTGGCGATCAAGCTCGACTATGTACAGGCCACCCATATTGCCGCGACCGTCGGCCAAGGCATGGCGTTCCTGCTCGGCTTCCTGGGTTTGGTCACGCAGCAGTACATGCTGATTTTCGTGGCGCTGTTTGTCTGGATGGGTGCTGCGGAAGAAGCCTCGGTGGTGCAGATGAAGTCGGCGCTCGGCGGCATTCCGATCAGCCGTGCCATGATCACCGACTTCCGCACCCTTTCCGAGAATGAACCGCTCGGGAACGCCGTGGCGCATATCCTCGCCGGCTTTCAGCAGGATTTCCCGGTGCTGGAAAATGGACAACTCGTGGGTGTATTGACCCGTAACGATCTGATGACGGGACTCACTCAGCGCGGTGCACAGACGCCGGTGGGCGAAGTCATGAAGCGCCAGTTTGCGACCGCAGACCCGTCAGAGATGCTCAATCATGTGTTCGCGCGTTTGCAGGAATGCGAATGCCATACGCTACCGGTAGTGCGCAATGGTCAACTCGTTGGCATCGTCACCATGGAGAATCTTGGGGAGTTCATGATGATCCAGTCCGCTCTGCGCAAGGTCAGAACGTGACCCATACGTTGGTCAGCGTGTTCTCAGTTCATCCCCGCAACTTTGAGATAAGGAAGACGATTAGGGTCAGCACCAAACTTAACAGAATTGACATCGTAATCGGGAAGTAGAATCGGAAATTCTCCCGCTCGATGCGGATATCGCCGGGAAGTTTTCCCAAGAACGGAAAGTTCAGTTGTGAACCGAAATAAAGGAAGACGCCCAATAGGGCGATAAGGATACCGGCGCCAATCAGCAGCAGTGCCAACGGTCTCAGGTCCATTGTCTAACTTTCCAAAGTACCTTTGGTAGTAGATGGCTACGGTTGACCCAGCACACGTTCGACCAGTCCGCACAGCAGCCGCATCGCCGTCGGGATGGCGTCGTCATTGAAATTAAAGCGCGGGCTATGGAGCGGGGGAGAGGGCGCCCCTGCCGGCGGCGCGATCCCCAGGCAGATAAGTGTGCCGGGCACTTTCTGCAGATAGAACGCAAAATCCTCGGAGGCCATACAGGGTTGTTCAATCTCGACTACGTTATCCGCTCCCAGAACCTCGCGCCCGGTTTCGGCGACGAGCGCCGCCATGGCCGGATCATTGTAGAGCGCCGGATACCGCCTTTCACCGAATCCCACGGTGGCCGACGCGCGATGTGCGCGAGCCGTGTGCTCGGCCACGCGCTGGATCGCCTCGGCCAACTTGGCGTGGATTTCGGGACGGAGGCTACGATAGGTTCCTTCCAGCAGCGCAGTCTCCGGGATGATGTTGGTCGCCATCCCCGCCTGAATGCGAGCCACGGTTACTACGCCCGCCTCCCAAGGATCAATTTCCCGACTCACGATGGACTGTAGCGCGGTCGTGATATGGGCCGAAACCAGAATCGGGTCCACCCCGGCAGCGGGATCGGCGCCATGACATCCTACCCCGCGCACTTTGATGCGAAACCAGTCCGCACCCGCCATCATCCACCCCGGCCGGATTCCGATTTTTCCGGCGGGCAACGTGGGCCAGGCATGCAACGCGAACGCAGCATCCACGTCGTCGAGTACACCTTCCTCTACCATGAAGCGACCGCCGGCGGCCTGCTCCTCAGCGGGCTGAAACACCAGTTTGACCGCGCCCTTCAGCAAGTCTTGATGTTCCGCCAGGGCTTTTGCAACCCCGCACAAGCAAGCAGTGTGGCCATCGTGGCCGCAGGCGTGCATACGGTCCGGGATACGCGACGCGTAAGGGAGGCCGGTCTCTTCCCGGATTTCCAGGGCGTCCATGTCCGCGCGGAGTAGGACGGTTTTGTGGCCCTCGCCGCGGATCGTGGCTACAATTCCAGTACCCTTCGCATAACCGCGTTGATGTGGGATGCGCGCTTCGTCAAGAAATTGTGCGACCCGGTCAGACGTCCATTGTTCCTCGAAACGGATTTCAGGATGCTCGTGCAGTTCCCGGCGCAAGGCCATGATTTCCGGAACAGTTCGAGTGATGGTGTGTCTAATTTCGTCCATGAGGTCACTCTCGCGTACGATTCAAGATCAAAAAATGGGGGCAGACTGGAATGTCTGCCGCACCGGCCGTGAATAGGTTTGCAGTGCGGGAGTCTACCTTACGAGCCTGAGGTATTTCACGACTGCGGGGCCAGTGCTCCACTCCCGACCAAAGAGGCAGATAGGCGATTTAGAATTTCACCTTCGTGCCCGGAAACGCCTTGATATTGAACTCGAGGCTGAAGTCCCAGCCTTCTTCACGATCGCGAAATTGGATCGCCGCTTCCCAGCAGTGGAGGTCTCGCCGCAGTTCATACTTTTGCAAATACAAATCGCCGCGTTCGAAATCATAGCGATGCTCGAAGGATACGCCCCAATGTTCGCCGAGTCGGAAGCCTAATCCGTACAAGACTTCGCGATTAAATACGCGGTCCTGCGTCTCGGTATAGGCAAAGCCGAGGCGACTACTCAGTGTTCCGCCAAGGGCCGTGTCATCGTAGTAGAGATATGTCAGGATGCGATCGTAATCGCCGTATCGGGCGTCGTACTGATAGGCGATCTCCGGGTCGTAAGGTTTGTTGCGCACGTCTTCGTAGAGTTCGAGGAAAAAGCGCTGAAGGAAGAACGGTTCGTCGAGATCATATTCTTTATTGATGCCATGATGTTCTCCGGCTAACTGGAAACCCCACCACGGACGCGGCCGCAGATCCAGTTCCACCTCATAGTCCGTCGAGCGTCGGAGCTCGTTCCAGAAGTCGTTGCCTTGATAGAACGTCAGCCGCGCCACTTGCCATACCTCCTGAGTGTGCGCATCGCGACCGTAGAGAATATTGTCAATCTTGCTCTCCAAACGGCTGTGTCCATAGACGTTGTCATACGCGTCGAAACGCGGCGTTTCCTCCACGTCCATCGTGCTTTCCGGGCGGTAGGAATATGTTACCGAAGGAACCAGGACGTGTTTGAACGCCGCGAAACCAAACGCGCCGGGATACGTTTTCTGCAAGCGCGTTTGCAGTGTGGTTCCCACCATACCGGCGAAGCGCGCCTCGGACGATTCGCCGCTCCTTTCGTCGGAATACCAAGAGCCTTCCACTTCCAGGAAGGGCGCGATGGTAAGCGCGGACTCGAGGTCGAGATCGTACGTAAGCCGCGCCACGTTGACGAAACGAACCGCATGGGTCCCGGCTGGTTCGCGCTCGTTATACCCGTCCACGGTGTCGAAGGTGAGATATAGGTTGTCCGTGAGTCGCCTTTCGAGGAGATGGAACGTCGCTTCCGGCAGACGCTCCGTTTCATGGACGAAACTGTTGGTGGTCTTCCGAATCGTTCCCGTTGCGATGTACTTGGGCTGGGTGTAGGTCAGATTAGCAAACGTCCGTGGTTCGGTGCGATTGCGAAACGCGTCGTAGTGGAAATCCTTGTAGAAATCGCGATCCGACCACTGTTCGGATTGCACCAGCAGAATTGCATCGTCCCTTAACTCGTGCCGGTGATAAAGTTCAAAATACCCTCGGTCTTTAGTGGTGTACAAGGACTGGAACGATCCCTTACTACGGAACCAGGGCGACGCTGGGGTCTCCATGAAATCGTAGTCGCCTTCCACGCCCAGACCCACGCCCTCGCGCTCGGTCGGATACAGCCGCAGCCCCAGGTCAATGTCCGGCGTATAGGAGAATCGTTGCCCAATGCTCGCATAGTATCCGAGCGGATCGTTGTGTCCGGAAGCGAAATCAAAATTGAGCTTGCCGCCGGCCGAATGCGCCCACTTGGGCCAATACACTGGCGTGTCCGCTCCCCCGAGTTGTAGGCGGGCATTAGTGCCGATCACGGCTTTCCCATCTTTGACCGAAGCCTTCTTAAGACGCACGACGTAATGAGGCGGATCGTGATCGCACGTGGTGACCCACACGTCCTCGCCGTCGAAGCTACGGGGCCCAAGCAGTCTCAGGCGGTCGGCGCCGAAGTAGTAGATGCCGGCACGTCCCTGCACCACGTCCGCCTCGCCGGTCTTCTGCGCCAAATCGTAGACCAACCGGTTCGCCGTCAGCTCCCGCGCGGGCTCGTACAGACGGACCTGGCTCGCCTCGACGCGACCCATGGAAAGGCGGCGTTTTTCTCTCGCCTGTTCATCTTCCGTAACGCCGGCGATTTCGAGGGGGTACGGCGCTTCCGCGAGTGGCTCGACCGAGACTTTGTAATAAACTTCATCCGCATACAGCGCCGATTGATCCTGTGTAACCGTGACATTGCCCGTCGCTCGCATTTCACCCAGATTCTCGTGATAGTAGAACGCGTCCGCTGCAAAGCGCGTATTCTCCAATTCCAACCGCACGTTGCCTTCCGCCTGCAACGGCTGGTCCCCGTAAAGTGGATATTGCAGTTTGTCCGCCTTGATGTTCTTCCACGGCTGTGTCCAATCGGGCGCCTGAAACCCCGGTTCCTCCGATGGTAGTTGTGGGCCTTCTTTCAAGACGTCGGTGATGCGCTTCTGACTTCCGGGCGGGAACGGCAGGACCGAAGGCCGGCCGGGGGACGGCGCCGAGGGCTCCACCGACCCCAGGGGGACGCGCCGCAGAGGACCCCTCGCGCGTCTCGGCGTTTCCTCGGTTGGCGCCGATACCTCCTCCTTTGCTTCCTCAGGTTGCGCGGAAACGTGCTCCGGTTCAGGCGTGGAGACCGATTCGCCAGGCTTCTCGACCGCCGGTTCACCGGAGTCAGATTCAGACGGTGGCTTCGGCGTCTCTTCCGGAGTTTTCGAAGCCGCCGGGGACGGTTCGCTCGGGACTGGCGCCGGTACTACCTGTGCGACTACCTGGGTGGGCGCCAATGTTCCAGCTATCTGCCAATTACGACCCTTGGGCGAGGCCACTAGAACGAGATCTTCGGCCGCAGCCAGTGACCAACCGGACTCCTTCAATTCGATTCGATCTTGCGAGACCCAATCGGTGCCCACTATCTCCACCGCCGTGTCGGTCAGGGCGGCGACGTGGTCATCGTACGTGGCCAGTTGCGCAGCCACGATTTGACTTTTCGCGACGATTTCTCCGGTCGTGGCGTCCAGAAGAAGGAGACCCGCCGTCGTGGCGACCACGAATCTATCGTCGGTCAGACTGCGGATAGCGCGCGGTTCTTCGGGAAGCTCGACAATCCGTTCCACTCTCTTCGCGCCCAGCGAGTAAACGGCGATACCCGACGGGGCCTTCCGCGCCACGACCAGCCAATGCTCGGCCGCGGATACTGCCAGTGCCACTCCGCCTGGTCCTTCTATCATTTGTCCCTCGCCGGGACGGTCCGCTGGGATAAGGGTCAGGCTGTCTGAAAAGCTGCACGCCACGACGAAACTTCCGTCGGCCAAGGCCGCAACGGCGCATGGGCCGTGACCGGTCGTCACCGTGGCGATCGAGTTGGAATCGGCGGCGCGAATGATCGAAACACTGTTGTCCAACCGGTTAACACAAGCTACCGTGGAAAAATCCGGCGAGATGGACAAAGCCGAGGGCCCACGTTGCACCGGAATCCTGGTCAGTATTTCGCGGGTTTGAAGGTCTACTTTCCAGACCTCATTGCGGTCGTAAGCCGCCAGGTAGGCCACGGCCCGTTGCGCATCAATGACTGCATCGCGAATCTGCGCCTCGGCGGGAACGACATCGAAGGTGGCCCCCTCCGAAAGCCGAGGCATCCCCACTAGCAATAACGAAAGAACAATCCCGTAGAACAACGTCTTGCTCACGTCAGTTCCTTTGGGCTTCAAGGAAGCATCATCCAGAATGCCGGGACACGCTTGCTTGGTTTCGGCTTTGGTTCTGTCTTCTCGGGTTTCTGTTCTTCGACGGGCGCCGGAGCCGCCTTTCTCTCGTCAGTCGGAGCAGACGTTCCCTCATCACGCGGGGCAGCCTTTCCAGTCTGTCCACCGGCTGGCTTGGCTACGGTCTCCGGTCCAGCGCTCGTAGATTTGGGACCTTCGCTCGGCGATTGTGTCGTTGAGGCTTGCGGCGGCGCAAGCTCGGATTGGCTCACATTGCCTTTCGGGGATTGAGCCGCCAGAACCGCCATCATCAGGATCGCCGCTGCCAATCGAAACATTTAGTCATTCTCCATAAAGGCCAGCGCTTGCTCTAGCGACAGTATTGCTTCCGCTCCGCCCATGACCTGTACTGTGAGACCTCCGACCGCGTTCGCCAATCGCGCACAGCGCTCCAGTGGCCAGCCGTGGATACATCCGTACAAAAAGCCCCCGCACGCGGCGTCTCCCGCCCCGGTGGTATCCATTACGCCCACCTTGTGCGCGGGGATATGATACGCTTCAGTGGCGTTCTTCGCTTAGATACCGTCCGCACCCAGTTTGACCACTACGGTTTTTACCCCGAAGGAACGATAGAACTCCGCGATCTCATCCGGCTCTTGCTTGCCGGTGTAATGCCGCGCCTCCTCGAGACTGGACATCACGGTATCCAGATGCGGAAGGGCGTGTTCGATGTGACCAAACCAGATGCCCTTGCCATCGTATGCGGTGTCCATGGAGGTTTTTACCCCGTATTCGCGGGCGCGTTTCATGACGCGACCAATGGGCTTTCCCTCGAGACCCGGTGTAATGGCCGGACCGCCCCAATGCAACACTTTGGCTTGACGAATGAAATCGAAGTCGAGATCCTGTTCCAGGATGGCCGCATTCGCGCCGAGATGGTGTAGGAACGTGCGCTCGCCATCTTGACTGATGAGCACCACGGTAGCGCTCGTGGCGTGGTCTGATGTACGCTTGACGCGGGTCACGTCCACTTTCTGCTTGGTAAGCTCGTTCAGGATGTAATCCCCGAACCCGTCCATACCCACCTTGCCGATGAATGCGGCCTTCACGCCCAGTTGGCATAGCACAGTCGCCGTTACCCCCGCCAATCCGCCCAAATGAATCTCGAGCTTCGGCACAAGAGTCAGTTTTCCCCGGTCCGGAAAGGACTCGACGGGCCGTACCATGACATCCGCACACACCACACCCACCGTGACGACGTCCAGTGCCATCCACAGTCCCTTCCGAGTTCGTCTTCGCCCAAAATGTCCCAATTACGAACCGTTCGCAGTATAGCACCCACTCCCACGACGCGCAATCACCTCCAAGTTTCCGGAATTCACACTCAGCGGACGTTCACTAATCTGCCGCGAACGTAGACGATTGCGCCTCCGGCACGAGCTTGTTTGATGCCGTGCCCCGAAGGTATTGTCTGGCCATGGGTGACCACTCGCGGCGGGACCTGACACACGACTTGTTACTTCCCACACTGCTTTTTGCGGCGTTGGGCGGTATGACTTGGGCAGTTCGTGGATCCTCTGGTTTTGGAGCCTCGGCCGGTTGCATCTTCGCCGGCGTGACGTTGGGAACCGCGTGGTGGTTCATTGCGCGCCATCCCAGCGCCAAACAGTCGCGTCCCTACGCTTCGGGGTGGATTATTCTAGCAATGACGGCGGCCTTCGGCATTGCGGGAAACCAGGGGTGGATGCAGTGGCCGCATTTCTTCAACGAGCACCTGTACACCGACTACCGGAACGGAGAGTTCGTTCCTATTTCGCGTGCGTACGGTTTCATTTGGCTGTTCCTCGCCGGCATTCCGTGGGGCGGTATGGGAGCCTGCTTCCTGGCTTGGTGTGGTTCGGCGAGACGAACGTCGCCCTTGCAGTGGGTCATTCGGCTCGGCAGTGGTTTCGGTGTGGCGTACGTTTTGGGTGTGCTGATCTACAATCGCTTCCCGGACGTTTTCCTTCCCCTTCACGATAGCCTCAGGGATCAGTATCAGAATTTGGAGGCCCACCCCAATCTGAAGAAGCTCGTGCGCGACAACCAGGAAGCGATGATGCACATGGGCCTCTATCTGGGCTTTCTGGGCTACGAGATCGCGCGCCGAGAATGGAAGAATGTGACGTTGGTCGTGACGGTGGGTTTATTGAATGGGATCGGCTGGTCTTTGCTTCAGAACTGGATGTGGGCCAATCGGCTTTGGCCCGATGCACGATTCAATTTCTGGCGTTGTTGGGAAACGTCGGGCGGAATCAGCATCGGTGTCGCCTACGGTATCGCTTATTATCTGGTGAACCGAAGGAGCTCCAATGAGCAAATCGCCGCCGAAGAATCCCGCACACCGGCCGGGCCGCCGGGTCTGAGTTGGCTGGGGGCCTATCTCGTATCTGTCGTGCTTCTTGGTAGCATCGTACCAGAGGTCATGCCCGTGTGGGGTGCCGTCGCATACACGCTGGTAGCGGCAGGTTTTGGAATCGGGTATTACTTGACAGCGCAGAAGGAATTCCGCGTGACCGGGCCGCTTTGGTCCGTTCACGGCCCGGTTTTCGAGCGGTGGGGCGCCTATGCGGGCCTGATCCTGGGACTCGGCCTATCCATCAAGAACGGCTTGCGAGGTTGGGCCAACATTTATCATCAGGGGGCAGCGGAATGGGACGCCGCCCTCTGGCCCTACATGGGGCCGTTGTTGTTCATCGCGTTGACGTTCGCGGCCCTGTGGGTTCTGCTTCGACCCTTTCCGCGAAGTGCCGAAGACGACCCAATTCCCCACGCCTACGGGCTGCTCTGGCTGGTCCTGATCGTACAGAATGTCATCGCACAATTGGTAACGGGACCCCCGACGAACTGGAGCGAAGTGGCATTCAACATTTACTATGTGCTCCTCTTCCTCATCTCCGCCGTCATCGTTCAACACTATCAGTTCGTGAAAACGCTTGGTTCCTCCGCGGCGAAAAACCCAATGCAGTGAAACGACCCGCGAGAATAGCCGCCACCCGTCGTGTGTTCCTTATCCGAAGCTAAGTGAGATTGTTGCTGTTTAGACACTCTGGGTTCTATTCAACTCCATGGAGTCTTGCCAATGATGACAACTGTAGCGACCGTAATTGCCTTTAGTATGCTGGCCGCGGAATCGAAAGGCACGCTGAAAGTCGGCGATGAAACGATTCCGTTGACGCATGTCTACGCGCTCCAGCGCGACAATGAGGAAGGGGCGTTGGATGCGCCGGAACTGCGGCTGCTGTTTGCCGATCGGGAAATCGCGTTGACGCTCCTGGAACCTCCGGTACTTTCCCGGCTCGATGCGATGGCCCGGGAAAAGAAACTCCAGGGCGTGTTGCTTCGTTTCGATCCGAAGCAGTCGCCCCGTGAGGTCCATGGCACGGTGTACCACGCCCCGGCTAACCCGCAGGAATCCATGGCGTTCTTTACGCTCTCGGGGGAGGAAGCGGGGTTCAAGAGTCTGGAAGTAAATGAGGGTAAGATTAGCGGCGACGCGGTATATGAGGAGGGCGAAGCTGGCTCCGAATCGGACGTTCCCAAGTTTTCGTACCGGGTGACATTTACGGCGCCGGTTCAAAAACCTACGCCGCTTTCCGCCTCGCTAAAGGGTGCTGAGGCGGTCAAGAGTCCACAGGCACAAGCGTACTTGGCCTACCAGGATGCCGTGCGAAAGGTGGATTTCCAGGCGGCGAAGGCGTCGAGCACGGCAGAGAAATTCAAGGCGTTGGAAGAGTTTGTTCAACTGGTGGGCAAGGACGCCTTCGCGGAACAAGCCAAGCAGTTCGTTCCCGAACGAGCCATTCAAGAAAAACGGATCACGGGAGTCTACGTTCGCGGCACGAACGCGACGCTCATCGTGAAAGACGAGACCGGGATGCAAATCGTCACTTTGGTGGAAGACGGCGGGACTTGGAAGGCAGACTGATTCTCCGTTGCCGATCGTGTGAAGTCGGCGTAATAGCTGGCCATTCATCTTGTGGTAGAATGATGTTCCAAGAACGAAAAGGACGTGAGTATGATCCAGACACTTGAGGCCGTAATAGACCAAGCGGGAAATCTACGCCTTCTTCAACCCGTCGCACTACCTTCCATGCGTCGCGCTCTCGTCACCATCCTCGACGACGAGCCAGAACCGAGCGTGCTTGAAACGGTAATGATGAGTGAACCAGCATTAGCGTTGGATTGGAACAACCCGGAAGAGGATGCGGCATGGTCTCACCTGGACCGGCTTCCGTCGTTGTAGTCGAGTTTCCATTCTCCGACCTCTCAGGCGCCAAGCTGCGTCCCGCAGTGGTCCTTTCGAGTGCAGGCCGCGGCGATTGGATACTCTGCCCGATCACCAGCAATCCGTATAGTGATCCCCAGGCGGTAAAGCTAACGCCAGCGACGCTCAGGGCCGGTGCTTTGGCCGATATCAGCTTTGCTCGGCCCACCAAGTTATTTACCGCGCACGAAAGTCTGATGACCAAGCGCGTCGCTATTCTCAGCAACGAGATTTTCAAGGAGATCCTGCAAACCACGATCGGTGTACTGCAAAAGGCCATGCCCGACTAGGGCCTGACGCGATTCCGCGGGGCTGCGTTGCCTACAACGAACAAACTTGCGACACTTTTGGCACGCGCTCCAGGGTGAATCGTCTTCCCGATAAGTTCATGACGCGGCCTTGTCACAGTACTCCGTCAGCAGCTTCAGATACGTCCGGTACTCGCTCAAAGAGACTCCCGGCGGCGTCTGATGGTCCACTCCCGGAATGTAGCCACCTTGCCGCATCACCGGAAGAATCCGCTCGAACTCCCTTCGCAACGCATCCTCGCCATTCGTCATAATCATCTTGTCATATCCGCCGATGATTCGCAGCCGAGGATACTCCCGGCGCAGAGCCACGATGTCGCAGCCGGCTTGCCGTTCCATGGGCAGGAAGCCGTCTATCCCGACTTCCGCAAACCAGGGAACCAGGTCCTCTGTTCGGCCGTCCGTATCAATGAAGGGAATGATGCCGTAGCCGTGCAGCTTGGGGACGATTTGTCGGTAATACGGCGCCATGAATTCATCAAAAAGGGCTTTCGAGACCATTGGACCGTTGTGATACGACATGTCCTCGGCGAAGGTCATGAAATCGGGCCGGCACACGGCGCACAGCACGTCCAACATCCGCACGAGGAAATCCAAAAGGTCCTGGTTCATGGCATGGACGGTTTCTGGCCGTTCGTAAAACGCAGTCAGGTGGTTTTCGATGCCGAGCAGCGTTCGCGGGTACCAGAAGAAACCCTCCAGTGTGACCCAGACCACCATGTTTCCTGCGGCCTGCCGGTTGGCGTATTCCCGCGCGCGTTGGACGTCAATGGCTTCGGGGTAGAGGTGCTCCTTAATGCCTTCGTACTCGGCAAGCGAGGTGACGATTCCGCGACCGTGGGCGGGCGCGGACGGCAGCGTCGCTTTGCGGGGAGAAATCCAAAGTTGACGATAGCAGTCTTGGCCGAAATACTCCCGGATTTCACCGGCGTCAACCAGATGCGCGGGAAGGCCTTCGTTTCGCCACCGCGCGATCGTCTTGTCCCACCAGGTCGCCCACTCGAGGATCGGCAGCCGGTCCACCGGCTCGAAGTTCATCAAATACTGAAACCGCTCCCGTGCCGTCATCGCCACCCGTTTCGTATCCCGTCCCAACACTCTATCGTCCGACCGGACCCGACAAGAAGATTTCTCTCTTCACTTCCCAATCCGCAATTGTCACAGGCCGTACTCGATGGGCACGAAGTCGTTGCCGTACACTGACGTATAGTGGTCGGCCACATTGTCCCCAAGCTGTTCAAACTCGTCGAGGCCACTCTTAATCATGTCCACCCACGGCAGCTCCAATGGCGGTATTTCCAGTGCCGCTTCCTGCAACGCCTCTTCGATAATGCTTATTGCTTCGCGGGCGGCCAGATAGGCCCGCGTCGTGTAGTCCTCGGAGGCTACAATGGCTTTGGCGATCCGGACGCACGATGTCGGCGCTAACACCAGGGCCTCCGCGCTCGTGTGTATGTCGGACTCAGCCAGGAGATTTCGGAGGGTCAGCGTCTGGCCGCTTTGCAGCGCACGATTCATCAGCTTGCAGTCGTACCAGAGTTGTTCGAGCATCACCTCCGGCGTGAATCCGCCGAACAGTTGCGCGTAGGGTACCGATTCGTTGCTCCATAGGTCGCAACAGCACATCGCTACGTTGCCGATGTGGCTCGAGTGCGCGCAGGCCGCCGCCTTGCCTTCCATCGAAATCGGGATGCCGGCAATGGCTTTGAGGATGGGCCCTTCGTACGCACAGTCCTTGTCCGGTCCGGTTGCTCCGCATTCCAAGGCCACCAGCGAACGGGCGGCGCCGACCGCCCGCACCGTGGCCGCAAAAACACTCGGTATCATCTTTCGGCGGGCAAGCTGCATGGCGGTATTGGCAGACCCACAGGCCGCGTCGCCGCCGGCGATCTTGTTGTGCCGGTCCGCGATCTCGACAATCCGTTTCCAGAGGAAGGCCATGTCGTTGCTGGCGAGCAATCCTACGGCGAAAAGCACGCCACCCGGATCGCATTGCAGGATGGCCTGGTCGGATATCTCCTTGGCCCCGGTGCTTTCGATGGAGAGAATGTCAGAGTACGGCGCGCAGCGTTCGAAGGTCTCGAAGACCAGTTCGGTCTCATTACTGGTACGATTGCGCGGCGGTCGGACGCGGTCGCGGATGTCGGCCACCGTAGTGCGTAGCGCGCTGTGCACGCCTTTGTGCTCGTATTCCGTCATGACTTGCCGCGTCGCCTCGATGACGCGCGCGCCCCAGTCCGGGTGTAAGGTGAGTTCGAAGACCAACTCGATCTCGACGACCAGGGCCGCGATACCCAGTTCCAGGGCCCGTTGCAGGGTTCCTCTCGCCATGCGACGGTATTGTTCGACGATGTCGTCTATCGTGCGTTCACTGACTTCGGTAGCGTGGGGAAGTATGTAATTGATTTCCGGGTAGGTTTCGCCGCCACCGACGACGATTCTGGGAGTCACGCGAACCGGATAAGGGCATTCCCCGAAAACAAGCTGATTGGGATCATTGATGGCCAGCGATATGTAGGGCTTCATCACTACTCTCTATGAAATGGGAAGTCATGCGCGTCTCCCGGCCGTCGCCGCAGCGATCGCACGAATATGATCGGGGCCGGAACCACAGCACGCGCCGAGGAAACCCGCGCCGGATGCCATTAATTCCGGCACAAACCTGGCGAAGGTTTCGGGCGTCTCGGAATACGTGTCTAGGCCGTTCTTGACCACCGGATGACCCGCGTTGGGCTGAACAAGTATAGGTGTGTTGGGGGCGGCTTGGCGGAGTTCGCGAACGATGGGCGGCATTTCCCCGGGCCCCAAGCTGCAATTGACACCGATGATATCCGCCCCCGCGGCAAGTGCCGCCTCGGCCATACTGGCTGGCGCTACGCCCATCATGGTGTGGTACCGGCCACCCATTTGGCGGTCATACGTAAAGGTACAAATTACTTCGAGGGGGGTGTTCTCCTTTGCGGCGCGGATCGCGATGGTCGCCTCGTCCAATGCGGTCATGGTTTCTATCAGGCAGGCATCGGCTCCACCATCTGCCAAAGCCAATGATTGCCCCTTGAACGCTTCGTACAGTTCTTCCTCGGTTACGTCGCCCATCATCAGGATTTTGCCCGTGGGGCCAATCGATCCCATCACAAAGCGGTTCGGACCGGCGGCCTCCCGCGAGATGGCGGCCGCCGCGCGGTTCAATTCATGGACGCGGTCGGACAGTCCGTAATGCGCCAGCTTGAACGCGGAACCCCCGAAGCTGTTAGTCGAGATCGCGTCGGAACCCGCTTCGACGTAGCTCCGAGCAATCTCCAATACCGCCTCGCGATGCTCGACATTCCAGAGTTCGGGGCACTCGCCGGGGCGCAGCCCCTTGCGAATGAGAAAGGTCCCCCACGCGCCATCCGAAATGAGGACTCGGCCACCGGTCAATGTTTGTGTAATGCGTTTCATAAACAACGGTTTCCCTTCCGGGCGCGCAATCCCTTGCGGTCTTCGTGCCGGGACTCTTTGATCGCCGGCAGCTACCCAACGGACACTGCCGGAAAGGACGCAGATGCCTAGTTTCTCGAGTGGCGGTCGGTGAGGTAGTTGAGCGCCCCTTGAGGATCAGGCGAATACGCGTCCGCGCCGATCTTCTTAGCGAACTCATTCGTCAACGGTGCGCCACCAACCAGAACCGTCGCCTTTGCGTCATGTTGTTTGAGCAGTTTGACCGTCTTCTCCATGTTGACCATGGTGGTGGTCAAAAGCGCGCTCAGGCCGACGACACTACCCGGATTCTGCTTGAGCGCCTCCAGGAACTTCTCGGCCGATACGTCTACGCCGAGGTCCACGACCTTCCAGCCGCCGCCTTCCATGACCATGCCGACCAGATTCTTGCCAATGTCGTGAAGGTCGCCTTGCACGGTGCCCAGAATGAAGGTGCCCTTATGCTTGGCCTGACCGGATTCGAAGAACGGCTTCAGATGCTTCATTGCGGCCGTCATCGCCTTGGCCGACATGAGCAGGTCGGGAACGAATACCTTGTTCTCGCTGAACTTCTGTCCGACGTTGCCCATGCCGATGATGAGCGCCCTTTCGAGAATGTCGGTGGCCGGAACACCCGCGCCCAACGCCTTCGACACCAGTTCATCGGCGCCGTCCTGTCCGCGCATGTCGGGCGGATAGGGAGATTTGCCGTTGACTTTGCCACGTTCGATACACACCGTGATTTGTTCCAAGAGATCCTGCATTGTTTCCTCCTCCTCTAATCCCAAGTCTGCTAATAGTTGCCTAACTCAAGACCTTTTTCAATAAAATACCTGTAGCTGTTGTATTGCACCTGGTCGGGGATCGAATGGTCCGAGTGCAAGACGTATCCGAAATTATTCTTGACTACGGGAATCTTCAAGAGCAACTCTTCGTCAATCCGGCGGCGGTCGTTCGAGTATAAGACCCGCACGTCAATGCCGCCCATGAAGGAGAGTCGGTCGCCGTAATCCTGGTAAAGTTGAAGGAGGTCCATACCGGCCTTGACCTCGATCACTTGCAAGCAATCAATCCCGGCTTCGATCATTCCGGGTACCAACGGCGCCACCATGCCGCACGAATGCATAATCACCGGCAGACCTCGGTCCTTCGCGTAGCCGACGGTCTTTTTGTGGGCGGGCTGTATAATCTCGCGGTACATGTCCAGCGAGATGAAGGGCCGGCCCTTGAAACCCATGTCTTCGTAGTACCAGATGCCGTCCGGATAGCCCTCTTGCCCGAACAGGATTTCCATCAAGTCCACGAGGAGATTGGCATAGGTGTTGACCATGTCTTTGACCCAGTCCGGGTCCACGGCCATACCCATGAGCATGTACTCGTGTCCGCAGACGGGGTGCATTAATTCGAAGACGTTGATGCCGCACCACGCGAAAAAGCGCCCGCGCTCGGCAGCGCGCTTCTTAACGTTGCGGTAGTTCTCGAAGTTGATTCGCTTCGGGTCCGGGGTCAAGTGCGGCTTAATGTGCTCTTCCCAGGCGCCGCGGTCCTTGACGAGGAAATCTACGTGTTCCGGCGTCGTGTCGTGCAGTTTGTGCCGGCGCAATACGGCTCCATTACCGTCGCGAGCCAGGATGGTCTCGTCCGTCTCTTCGATGACCTCGGGCTGAAAGTCTAACCGTGCCACGAGGTTGAGCGCGCCGCACTCCTGGATATCAAACGGGAAATGGTCTTCGAATGGTTCATCCTTGCCGAGATGACCTTCACCCGACCATTTCTTGTGGGTGTCGCCCCAGAAATGCTCATAGAGACCGATGCGGTCCACCGGTTTGCGCTTCAGGATATTGTGGATTCGTTCTATCCCCGTCAGGGTTCCCACGTCATCGTCCTTTTGTAGGCACGTCTAGTATTTTGGTTCTCCGCCAACGTTGAACAGCTCCCGTTTGCGGTCCAGATAATAAAGGTAATTTTTGAGCGGAATATCCGCCGGCACACGATGGTCCATCGTCGGGATGAAGCCCCCTTGCTCGACATAAGGTAGTAGGCGCTGCAGTTCCTTGTCAATCAGTTCTTTCGAGTCGGAAAGCTTGCGCTTATCCACCCCGCCCCAGAGCCGGACGCGCTTGCCATATTTGTCTCGAAGGTGACACGGGTCGGAACCGGCATGGACTTCGACGGGGAACATAGTATTCAGGCCATTCTCAAGAAACGTATCCGTAATCGGATTAATATTGCCGTCGGTGTCGGTGGTATAGACGCAGCAGCCATGCCTCACGAGTACGTCGGAAATCCGGCGATACCACGGCCCGACCACCTCGCGGAAAAACTCCGGGGGGACAATGGGTCCTTGGTTGAAGCAGATGTCTTCCCACCCCATTGCGAAGTCCACCTGAATATGCGGAAGGGCTTGTTCGAGCATGGTGATAATGCAATGGCCGAACGTGTTGATGATCTCGATCAGCAGGTCCGGGTCCTCATAGGGCATGGTGGCAATGCGCTCGAAGCCGATGAGGTTGCGCGGGATGCCGACTAGGCTGCCTCCGAAAATCCCGACGGGACCAGTGCTGTTCCGCAATTCGGCCACTGATTTCTCGAAATTCTTCCACCGCTCCGGTGCGGCGGGGTCTAGCACGGCCTTGAAGGGTTCCCACGTTTCGCGGTCCTTAATCGGATAGTCGAGATAGTGGGGGATGGACTGGTGGCCATGTTTGTTGACCTCCGCGACCACACCGAGCTCGTCGCGGTAAACGCGCCGTTCCTCGTTCTCTTCCAAGACCTCGTGCTTGAAGAGCGGCAAGGGATTAGCGTGCAGATTGACCATGGCCCAATTCTCGATCCCGAAGTAGTCGTACGCGCTGGCCTCATCCGTGACCGATTCCGGAAGACCCTGTTCGCGCCATACCTCGAGCGTCTTGGACCAGTAACCAAACTCCAAATTCGGCCGTAGCGGCACGTCTTGGTAGAACATCGTGCGACGAAACCGCTCTTTGAGTGTGAAAGTACTACTGTCTCTGGACTGCCGGTCCTCCAGTTTCGGTTTCTTCTGGAGCCACTGGTCAATCTCGTCGATCTCTTCAAGATTCATGCACTCCGTCCTTTGATCCTCCAGATTACCCCGTCTACTGCTACCAAAGGGGGCGGACATACCCCAGTCCGCCCCTAGGTGAAAGCCAAGCGCAACCCACCGCCGCAAACGAGTGCCTTCTTAGGTAGCAGACAAGAACAACATCCGTGCCAAGCGATGGATCGGGAATGCTCGCTCGTAAGTGCCTAATATACAATAAGTTAGATGTGGAAGCCCTGCCTTAATGCGCCAGCATTGAACGCTTTCCTACTTGTTTTGAGCATTTATGTCCTTGACAGAAGTGTTTTCTTCACGTACCAAGTGCCGAGTACCGAGTCCAAGAAACCGCATGCCCCCCGGCTCACTCCCTGTACGCTGAACCCGAACCCCGAGTGCCGATTGCACAGTGCGCGAACGTTATGCCAAAATTGAATCACACACAGGATCGAGGTAACCGTGACTCTCCAGCAGATTGAGCAGGCCGTTGCCAGTTTATCGCTGATGCTGACGTTGGCAGACCATGTTAAAGAACGGGTCGTCGCGGCCTTCAAAGAAGTTTCGCAGCTTAAGGAATTGAAGCCAGGTGACGGACTATTCGCCGAAGGTGATAGCGATTCGGACGAGGGCTATATTCTGCTCAGCGGCTCGGTGAAGGTGGAAACCGCGGACGGCTTCTCAACACAGGTCTTCCCGCCGGAATTGCTGGGAGAGATGAAGCAGTTCCACTTCGGGGGTTCCGCCGAGCGCATGGCCGACGTATCCGTGATCGAACCCTCAGAAGTTCTCCAGTTTAGTTGGGCCCGACTGCACGCCTCGCTGAGCGAGCGGCTTGATGCTAATGCCCTCGCGGAATTTGAAAACGCCCTTCAAAGCTACGCCTGGATGCATTTCCTCGAACAGGAGGACGAGGGGTAGGAGGGCATTGACGATCCCTTGGGCGGGAATGTTCACCGGAGTCAGATACGGATTAGTCCAGTGGCTACCGCGAGCGCGTCCTTGACCTTCTTCATGGTCTCTGCTCGTATCTGACCACACGCACCAATGATGCGTCGTTTGTCTATCGCCCGCAATTGCATCAGCAGCACTTTTGAACGGCGCTTCAGTCCACCTTCGCCTGCTTCAATTAAGGCTTCAAATGGATATACCCGATCTACCTTCTGTGTAGTGCATGCGGCCACGAGGATCACCGGGGAGTTTTCGTTGATTAGGTCAGGCGAGATTACTAACACGGGGCGCTCGCCAACCTGTTCCGAGCCTTCGACTGGCCCTAGGCGAACGCGGACTATCTCACCGCGTCTTGGACTTTGAGCGGGGTGCCATCGCATACGCGGCTTCTTCCTCCAGGGGATGGAAATCCTGTTCCAAGTCCGTGTAGATTTCCGCCATTTCGCGGCAGCCCTCTATGATCCCCCGAGCCAATTCTGACCGGCGTAGTTCTTCGAGCCAACCGTGCATCAGTTGTGCCAGGACCGCGCTCCGTTTACCGGGTGGGACTCTCGCCTCGAACCGCTCCACGGTGGCCACGGGCAGTGCGTACGTCTTTTTGACGACCGGCATCGGTATCCGTCCCTTCTCCGTATAGAATGACAATCCAATTATACCATAACATATGGCAATACCAGCATTCCTCCATTGCCCCATGGCCGCGGTATCTGCTCAGGTGCGGCTGTTGCGACAACAGAATCGAGATTTACTACGCGGACGACGGCCTTGAAATCGGAGGTGTGAACGGCACCCTCGAGGACTGGCGCGAGATACTCCTGCCCCTGCTCCGCACGCGGAAGAACAAGCGGAACCGATGTGGCTAAACGCGTGCCGCTTAAGAAAAATCTTCTACACCTACACCCGGACGTACTTCTCGAGGACGACAATGAGGAACAGGGTGATTCCGTGTCGGTGATGCCGACATCGCCCCAGTGTGACCTCCTGTCCTCGATTTGATTCACCTTCCGAATCTCTGTTATAGGTCCGGCGAAGGTGGGGTCCTTTTTTCCCGCTAAAGCAAAAATGGGGAGGTACACGAATGAAACGCATCAGCAAGAGCCAAGTGTCGTTGGTGGTGGTGGGAATCCTGGCGGTTGCATTGTTCTACCGCGCTACCGCCGTTTCCGCCCAGCCCAAAGCCGCAACTACGAGGCTCCAGAAGTGGGTCTATGGACCGACATATGCGGAGCCGCACATTCAGACCGAAATGGATATAGTCGAAAACAATTCGGGCGGGACAGTTAATACGCACACGGTCTATGAATGGGAGGTGATAAACACGCCCGGCATCGATGTCGATCGAGTGGCCTCTTTTTCCGTCTGGCAAGATGTTCCCGCGAATCAGCCATCCTACCAATCGTATTTTCCCTCTGGGGCCTATCGCCAAGTACCGTCAGAAATGGTTGCACTTGGCCGAAGCGGCGAGGGCGACGAAAAAGCCTACGTCCTTGTCTCCGAGACCGTCACCGCGACAACTACCGTGTGCGCCTACGGGACCTGCGTAACTCAAACCGTTGGGCCTATCGAGGCGGTTGTGAACACGCCTCCGTTCACTGTGGTTGCCGTCGTGGCTGTTCTCCAGGACGCCAGCGACGTGAACGAGGATGGGATGACAGATGCGGTGGACGTTCAAAGCGTAATCAATGGGGCTTTGGGCATTCCCTGAGGTGGGAGCGCCTCATAGGACGCGAAACGAGGTTGCGCGGCCGCCCCCTTTGGACCTGTGGCCGTCGCCTCTAACCGTGGGAGTGAAGGATATGCAATTTGGAATGCCCTGGAAGCTGGGGTGCTTAGTGGGCGGGACTATCGGCGCCGTCGTTGCGTTGTTGTGTCAACTTGTGCCTCCTTACAACGTGTTGGGTCATGAGTTCACAACAGCGTTTTGCTTCGTGTCCGGACCGGTGTTGTATGGCTTCGCGGGTCTATTCTGGCGGCGGGTGGTGCGCGCCACAGATGGCGCCGGGCACAACGAACAGTTGCACGCAGTTCTACTGGTGATGACGGTTTTCGGTCTGGTGATGGCGTTTGCCGCCTTAGTCGTGATGGGGCTGTTCAACGAGTTCAGACACCATTGTTACTTTGGACGGGGTATGCTCTTCTTCTGGGTCACATGGCTGCCTTTGGCCGTATTGATGTCCGTACTTGGGATTTGGACCAGCGATAGAAAGTGGGGCTGGTTTCGGCGCCCAGCCTTTCTTGCAGCGGTGATTTTTACCTCCTTCGTACACGATTGGCTCCAGGTCGAGTCGGGGGTTCGTCCAGTTGACCTCCTTATCGGTGTCCCGCTTGGGTTCGACCAACGTGCCGATATTTACCCACCTTACATTCATCTCTACCAGCGACTGTGGATTCTACTCTTGGCGGGTGCTCTGTGGTTTACCATGGGCTGGCGTCGTTCACTGGTGGAAGCCAGCGACACACAGTGCATTCTGCGGATTTCCAAATGGACCGCGCTGATATTGTGGGGCTTGGTGGCATTGTATGGTGGAAGCATCCGAAGCTACGGCGGAATTGGCTGGGGATACGGGAAACTCCACGGCACATTGTCCGAAGTTCACGAAAGCGAACATTTCATATTCCGCTATGCCCCGAACGGCGATGCCTCGGATTCACTCGCACCTATTGAGCGTTATGCTGAATGGAACTGGAAGCGTCTCATGGATACGTTGGGGATTCGGCCTGAAGGCAAGGTGCTTGTGAATCTGATGGACAACTCGATAATTGTCAAGGAGTTGACAGGAGGGACAGCAGCGAGCGCGGCGCCGTGGGTGATTATGTTGCCCCTGGATAGCGCTCTGAGCGAGACCATGTATCACGAACTCGCGCATGCCTTGGATAGCCGGAGCGCACGCGAACACTTGAGCAAGACGCAGGCGTTCATGGAGAAACTAGGACGGCTTAAGTCCATAATGACTTTCGAGATGATTTTCTATCGGGGCAGATTCGAAGGTATGGCGCAGGCCTTTAGCGGTGAGTACGCAGCTCTACCCGAAGCCCATCGAATTCAAGCCGTGGCACTAGCCGAGGGCAGATTGCCTCGTGCATGGGAGTTCATGGGGTTTGACGGGTTCCGGCGAATACGCGAGCACAACGCATACGAAATGGCCGGTTCGTTTATGGGGTTCTTGATTCTCGAGTACGGCATGGACAAGATGATTCAACTGTTGAATTCCACCCAGGACTATCAAGGCGTATACGGACAGGACTGGAAAAACCTTGATGGAAAGTGGCGCGATTTTCTCTCGAAGATTCCCGTGCCGGAAGAAAAGCGGACTCAGGCCTTGGAAAACTTCGACGTACGCGCGGCGGGAGGCTTCAACACGTCTTGCTGCCCAAAACTCGGTACCTGGGACCGACCACGGGAAGAATCAGCCGAGGACCGAGCGTCGCGCCTGTGGAGGTCAGGCGATTCCGCTGGCGCCCTCGCAATGTACGAGCAGCTTTTTACGGAAACAGCGGAACCCCACCACCGTTTTCAAGCGGCGCAGATACTGCGCAGTATAGGCGACTATCAGGCGGCGCTAGAGTTACTCGATGCACTACAGACCGGGCAGGGAGTCACTAGCGCCGACCGTCTCAAGTATGCGCGAGAACAGCGCCTGTGTCTCATGCACTTGCGGGATTGGGAACGACTATACGCCTTACTGGACAATTGGCAAGCGCTGGAAGCCGAACCAGGCCAGGACACGCGACGCATCCACGAAGCGTTGCGAAACGAATCGTACCGGGACGCGGTGGCGGTCATGCTTACGACGGACGACGGATACCTTCGCCGCAAGGCCGCCGAAGACTTGGCTAACCGTTTTCCCGATGACGATACGATTGCTTACTTCTTTCTCACCCGTGTGAGTGCACGCCTTTATCCGGGGTGGAGAGCAAATGCCATCGGTCCCGTCCAACGTGCGCAACTCGAAGAGTTATTGCTCTTGGCGAGTGCACGCCGAGAGGCGATGGAACAACTTGCACAAAACCTGCAACTTTTCGCAACCCGCGCCATCTCGACTCGGGAGTTCGAGCTCGCGGAACGCATCGTCGAACTAATTCGTGATGGCAGCACCGACCCAATTCAACTACATTGGGCTCAAGTGACCCTTGCACGGATAACATTTGAGCGGGAATACGCGTTGGCGCATCAAACGGCAAGTCTGGCCCCTAATCTCAGGTAATCAGTTCTGACTTATAACTATCCCAAACGGCTCTCAGCAGGAGCGAATGATCGCTGCGGAGGATAAGCTGAGTTGCCAATGCCGTCAGTATACGCAGTATTGTGGTTATTCTGGGGGTGCCCGCTCGGATGTGCTATAATGTAGCCCTCTGGGAAGGAGGGGGAAACCATGCGCGTTTTTGTAATTATTGCCGTAAGTGTAATGACGATCTTCCTCCTGTCCGGATTGGTCACCGCATATCTCGAGTCACACGGGGTGAACACGAACCCCGAGGGCTCGTCGCTGGCGGAGACGGTGACCAAGATTGTCGCGTTTGCACTGTTTCTCCTGCTGGGCTTCTCGATGGTTCCGATCTTTCTACGGCTGTTTATCCGAGGCCAGACCAAAATCGGCAACGGAGACTTGTGGCCCATCAAGCTGTTACGGGAAAATGAGGTGAGAGCTCGGGTGGCGATCTGGCTCGTCTTCGCCTTGGGATTCCTTATGGCCCTGCCCGCCATGATCGCCGACGGCTTCTTCGAATAGTGTTCCTGCACGGGGGCCGTTTGCATTCTCAGTATTCACTCTCTACCCTTTGAGTCACTTTTCTAATGCATGAAAGGATAACTATGACTTCACGTGAACGGGTGAAGCGAACTTTGGATTTTCAGTATCCCGATCGGGCGCCGCGGGATTTGTGGGCTTTGGCGGGCGTCGGGATGCTGCGAAAGGCCGAGCTTGAGGAGGTTCAGCAGCGGTTTCCGTCGGATTTCTGCGGGCCGCGGGTCCGGTACGGGACGTCGAAGCGGGCGCGGGGTACGCCGGCAGAGGTCGGCGAATACGTTGACGAGTGGGGCTGCGTTTGGAACGTGGCCGAAATCGGTGTGTGCGGGGAAGTGAAACAGCCGCCACTCGAGGATTGGAGCGCCCTGGCCCATTTCACGCCGCCATGGGAAATCCTGAACGAGGCCGACTTCAGCCAGACCAACGAGTCCTGCGCGAAGACCGACAAGTTCGTCAAAGCCGGCACCGGCGTGCGGCCATTCGAGCGGATGCAGTTTCTGCGCGGGTCCGAGAATCTGTTCCTGGACCTCGCCTACTTGCCGAAAGAACTCTTGCTGTTGCGCGACATGGTGCACGAGTATTTTGTCCGCGAATTGGAACTGTGGGTGAAGACCGACGTCGAGGCGATTGGTTTCATGGACGACTGGGGCGCCCAGAGCAGCCTGCTGATTTCGCCGGACCTGTGGCGGCAGATATATAAGCCCTTGTATGCCGATTATTGCAGTATGATCAAGAAGGCGGGGAAATACGTCTTCTTCCATTCCGATGGCCACATTCGCGCAATCATTCCGGACCTCATCGAGATTGGCGTAGATGCCATGAATTCGCAATTGTTTTGCATGGACATCGAGGAGATCGGCCGCAGTTTCAAAGGAAAGATCACCTTCTGGGGCGAGATTTGCCGCCAACGTCTCCTGCCATTCGGGACCGTGGACGAAGTGCGCGCAGCGGTGCGCCGCGTCCGTCGGGCGTTGGATGAGGGCAAGGGCGGGGTCATTGCTCAATGCGAATGGGGCATCCGCGACCCCAAGGAGAACATCGAAGCCGTCTTCGAAACTTGGTCGGAAGACCACCCAGCATCTGTGACCGCGCGACTATCCACCACCACCTCGTAATCGAGGTTCGTAATCGTACTTGAGGTTCGTGCTCGTGATCGCAATCGGAGACTCGTAATCGAGTCTCCGGGTCTGGATCGAAAGTATCCCGATTCGGAAACTAGGGCTACCCTGTCGGCGCCATCGTGATTCCGTGCCTTCCCACTTTCAATCCTGACAACTTGAGTCGCAATTGGCGTCATTTCGTCAGCAGGACACTATTGTTAAGGACAACTTCGTTCAACGCTGCCAAGGAAGGTCCTTCTTCTAACTTATCCAAGGGATCGAGTGCGATGTAAGGATTTGTAATAAAAGAGGTTGCAATCCACCATAAGTTGTCTGTCGTTCATGGCATACTCTTTGCGCCCTTCAAGGTGTGGCTCGACGGGGGAACGACCGAGTCACGTGAAGTTCATCGTGTGAGGGGGAGAGTTAACCATATGTTTGTTCTGCGCCACGCGAGACTTGACGACCTCTTGGACGCCTTGAAACGTCGGGGCTTTACCTTGGTGGGACCCGTAGTGCGTGACGGCGCCATCGTCTACGATGTCATCGCTTCTTCGTCCGACCTCCCCATCGGCTACACCCACCAACAGGACGCCGGGTCTTATCATCTCATCGAGGCGCACGACGGGGCGTTTTTCGGATACACCGTGGGGCCGCATTCCTGGAAGCAATATCTTAATCCGCCGCGGACGCGGCTGTGGAAGGCCAAGGGGAGCGCGAACGGGTTCGAGATCGTTCAGGAGAATGCGAATGTTCCGCGATATGCGTTTATTGGTGTACGCGCGTGTGAGCTGAATGCCATCGCGATCTTGGACCGGGTGTTTTTGCAGGGTTCTGCAGTGGATTTCGAGTATCGGCGCCGTCGTGAACACGCGTTTATTTTGGCTGTGGACTGCACCCGGCCGGGCGGCACGTGCTTCTGCGCGTCCATGAATGCCGGCCCGCAGGCGCGCTCGGGGTTCGACTTGGCGCTGACCGAAGTTTTCGATAACGGGGAACATTATTTTACCGTCGTCTGCGGTTCGGAACGAGGCGACGAGGTCCTCGGAGAACTTTGTTTGGAAGAGGCGTCGGAACCCGAAAGGCAGGCCGCGAAACACTCCATCGAAGAAGCCGGGCGTCACATGGGCCGGAAGATGGAAACTGCGGGCCTGGCCGAACTGCTGGCGAGTCGGGTCGAGCATCCGCACTGGGAAGTGGTGGCGAAGCGCTGTCTGACCTGCGGCAACTGCACTTTGGTTTGCCCGACGTGCTTCTGCTCGAACGTCGAAGACGTGACCGACCTCGCCGGTGCGTTTGCGGAACGGTGGCGGACCTGGGACTCATGCTTTACCTTGGATTACTCATACATCCACGGCGGAAACGTGCGAAAGACGGCGGTCTCCCGGTATCGTCAATGGCTGACCCACAAGCTGTCTTCCTGGCACAGCCAGTTCGAAATGTCGGGGTGTGTGGGTTGCGGACGCTGCATCACGTGGTGTCCGGTGGGAATTGATTTGACGGAGGAAGTGCGCGTGCTTCGCGACGGCGCCACAGCGGTAACTATAGGGACAGAGAAGGGAGTACCGGATGCAAAACATTGACCAAATCCTGGCAGACCATCCGTTCATGAAGGGACTGGACGCCTTTCATATCGCCCAATTGGCGGAAATGGCGAGTACGGCAACGTTCAGCGCCAGCCAGTACATTTTTCGTTCCGGCGATTTCGCGGACCGCTGTTATCTGCTTCGACAAGGGCACGTCGCGGTCGAAATTTTCGATGCCCGCCGGGGTCCCATCATTGTCGAGACCATCGGCGAGCCGAACGTCATCGGTTGGTCGTGGCTGGTCGAACCTTATAATTGGTGCTTTGACGCGCGGGCCGTCGAATTAACACGCGCCGTGGTTCTCGACGCGGCGCAACTGCGCAACGCCTGCGAGAACGATCACCGGTTCGGCTTCGAAATCCTGAAACGGTTCACGCAAGTATTCGCGCAACGCCTGCACGCGGCGCGCTTTCAGTTGCTGGACGTGTACGGCGCCAACGGCTGAGGGGTGATGATTCATGATTGCCGTGGCTACCGACCCGATGGTCCCGCAACCGTTTCGTATCCACAAGACGAAGCCGGAGAACGCGGACACGTTCACGTTCGAGCTGGCGCCGGTTAACGGCGCGAAACGATCAGCGTTCCAGCCGGGTCAGTTCAACATGCTGTACGTATACGGCGTGGGCGAGGTGGCTATCTCGATCAGCGGCGACCCCGCGAACCCTAACACCTTGGTTCACACCACACGCGCCGTGGGAACAGTTACGAAGCGTATGAAAAAGCTCAAAGGGGGCGCGGTGCTCGGCGTCCGGGGGCCATTCGGCACCTATTGGCCGCTCAAGGAGGCGGAAGGTAACGATATTCTGATTGTGACCGGCGGCATCGGGCTGGCCCCGCTACGGCCCGCGCTGTACTACGTGCTGGCCAACCGGACGCAATACGGACGCGTGGTGCTGTTGTATGGGGCGCGCACGCCGGGGGATATCCTGTACCGACGGGAACTCGAGTCCTGGCGGGGGAAGCTCGACCTCGAGGTTCACGTTACCGTAGACCGCGCCACCGGCACCTGGCGCGGGAACGTGGGGGTCGTCACGTCGCTCATCAATCGGGCCCCTTTTGATCCCGAAAACACGGTGGCGTTGGTCTGCGGGCCCGAAGTCATGATGCAGTTTACGATGCAGGAATTGGAGAAGAAGGGAGTACCCGCGGACCACGTGTTTCTGTCCATGGAACGAAATATGAAGTGCGCCCTGGGATTCTGCGGGCACTGTCAATGGGGTCCCAAGTTTGTTTGCAGAGACGGTCCGGTGTTCCGCTACGACTTGGTTGAGGACCTATTGACGCGCCGGGGGATTTAAGATGCGGGACAAATCCAAGCCGAAACTGGCGGTGTGGAAGTTCTCTTCATGCGACGGATGCCAATTGAGTCTGCTCGATTGCGAAGATGAACTACTGGACCTCGCGTCCAAAATCGAGATTGCCAACTTCCCGGAAGCGTCCCGCGCCGTGGTGAAAGGGCCCTACGAATTGTCCCTGGTGGAAGGATCGATCAGTACCCCGCACGACGCGCAGCGCATCCAGGAGGTGCGGCGTCAATCCAAGTTTCTGGTTACCATCGGCGCGTGCGCCACGGCCGGCGGGATTCAAGCTTTGCGCAATTTTGCCGACGTGGCGGAGTTTGCCCGGTACGTATATGCCGCGCCGCAATACATTGAGACGCTCAGTAACTCGACGCCCATTGCCTACCATGTGTTTGTAGACTTCGAACTGCGGGGTTGTCCCATCAACAAGGCGCAACTAGTGGAAGTGATCGGCGCGTTCCTGAACAACCGGCGTCCCAATGTTCCGCACTACAGCGTCTGCATGGAATGCAAGCGCCGGGGAACAATTTGCGTAATGGTGGCGCAGGGCATCCCGTGCTTGGGTCCGGTGACGCACGCCGGCTGCGGCGCGCTTTGTCCCGCCTATCGTCGAGGCTGCTACGGGTGTTTCGGACCCATGGAAACGCCCAACACGGTGGCGCTGAGCAGTCGCTGGAAGGAATTGGGCGCGGCCAATGCGGACCTGGTACGGGCCTATCGAACGTTCAATGCCTTTTCGGAGGTATTCCGGAAAGAGAGCGTCGCCCATGAGCGGTAACCGGAAGAACCACCGAGCGAACCAATCCCGCACGATCAAAGTGGACTACTTGGCCCGGGTCGAGGGCGAGGGTGCGCTATATGTACGGGTGCGGAACGGACAACTTCAAGACGTGAAGCTCAAGATATTTGAGCCGCCGCGTTTTTTTGAGGCGTTGCTGCGCGGGCGCCGGTTTACCGAAGCTCCGGATATCACCGCGCGCATCTGCGGCATTTGCCCGATTGCCTATCTGAACTGTTCGATCCATGCCATGGAAGATGCTTGCGGCGTCAAGATCAACGGCCCCATCCGCGAACTGCGGCGACTGATCTATTGCGGCGAATGGATCGAAAGCCACGTCCTGCATGTGGCCATGCTGCATGCGCCCGATTTTCTCGGCTACGACGATGCCATCCGGATGGCCAAGGATCATACCGAGATTGTCCAGGCTGCGCTGCGGCTGAAGAAGGTCGGAAATGAGATCGTGCGGGTCGTCGGCGGACGGGAAATTCACCCGGTGAACATGCGTGTCGGTGGGTTCTATCGCGCGCCGCGGAAGTTTGAATTGACGGCGCTGGCCGAGGATCTGAAATGGGCGCGGGACACCGCGATCGAATTGATTCGCTGGACCGCCGGCTTGTCGTTCCCGGATTTGGAACGTGACTATGAATTCGTGACGCTGCGGCACGCTGAAGAGTATCCGCTGAACGAAGGCCGACTGGTGTCCAACAAAGGGCTCGACATACCGGTTTCCGATTTCTATTCGACGTTCGTCGAAGAGCAGGTTCAACACTCGCATGCCCTGCACTCAACGGTGCGGAATCGTGGCACGTATCTTGTGGGCCCGCTGGCCCGGTATAGCTTGAATTTTGATCACTTGACGCCCTTAGCTCAGGAAACCGCGCTCTCGGTCGGGCTGGACAAGGTGTGTCGCAATCCATTCCAAAGCATTATCGTACGCAGCGTGGAGACATTGTACGCGTGCGAAGAGGCGCTGCGGATCATCGAAGCGTATGAAGAGCCGGACCGTCCGTATGTGGAAATCGCCCCACAAGCAGGACGGGGTTACGGCTGCACCGAAGCGCCCAGGGGTACTTTGTTCCACACCTATCGCATTGACGAGCAAGGAATCATCCTTGACGCGCGGATTGTGCCGCCTACCGCGCAGAATCAGAAAACCATCGAGGCGGACCTCCGGGAATTCGTTCCCAAGCACCTCGATTTGTCTACGGACGAGTTGACGTGGAAATGCGAACAAGCCGTACGCAATTACGACCCGTGCATATCGTGCGCCACTCATTTTCTAAAGCTGGAGTTGGACCGTGAGTAACGAGATGAAACAATCTATTGCTCCTCGGACCTACTCGCCTATTCTGGTCATCGGCGTCGGGAATCGGGTGCGTCAGGATGACGCCGCCGGTCTCGTCCTAGCCGAATACATTCGGCGGAGAAATATCCCGGGAGTTTGTGTCGTCGAACACAATGGAGAGGGCACTTCCCTGATGGATACGTGGCGGGGCGCGCACGCGGTGATCGTTTGCGACGCGGTCCGTTCAGGAGACCTGCCGGGTACGGCGTACCGCCTGGACGTAAGCGAAACTCGTGTTTCGCGCGGTTTCTTTCGTTACTCCTCGCATTCGTTCGGCGTCGCCGAGGCGGTACAACTCGCCCAGTTTCTGGGCGATCTCCCGCCTTACTTTGTAATATTCGGAATTGAAGGAAAGGAATTCGGCTACGGCGTATCTCTTTCCGAGGAAGTAGCCGACGCCGTCGAGGAAGTGGCAGGGCGTATCACAGCCGAGATTGAAGCGATAAGATCGCGGTCCGAGTTCCAAGGAGCCTCGACGGCGGCTTGAGGGCACGTGGACGATGGAATCACAGGTGGTGGCGAAATGCACGAATTCAGCATTGCAGAGGCGGTACTAAGAAGCGCTATCGACGTCGCCGAGGCGCACGGACGCCATCCCGTGAAGGCGGTTCGCGTGCAGATTGGCCGGATGCGCCAGATTGTGCCGGATGCTCTGGCATTTGCATATGAAGCGCTGTCGGCCGACACCATGGCGGCCGGTTCCCGTCTTGATTGCGTGGAAATCCCGCTTCAGGTCCGGTGCCGCGAATGTCAGTGTGTCTTCGAGCCGGACGAGGTTTTCTGGACTTGCCCCGGTTGCAGTTCGTTGGAAGGTGACGTCATCGCGGGCGAAGAACTGATTCTGGAAAGTGTCGTGCTTGAAGACGGCGAAGGGTAGTTCGCATCGCGGGTTGTTCAGGAGAATGGCTCCGTGGAAATTCACGTAGTTCAGAAAATTCTAAAGGCCAACGACGAGATTGGTCAGACGCTGCGAGAACGTTTTCACGCGGCGGGGACTACCACGATCAACTTGATGAGCGCTCCCGGCTCCGGGAAGACCTCTCTCCTCGAGGCTACCATTCGCAGCTTGGGGCTGGAGCTCCGGATTGCGGTGGTGGAGGGCGACCCGGATACGACACGTGACGCCGAACGCATCGCGCCCCTGGGAGTGCCGGTTACACAGATCAACACGGCGGGCGGCTGTCACCTTGAAGCGCACCTCGTTCAACGTGCCATAGCCGGTTTTGATCTCGAGAGCCTTGACCTGCTTTTTATCGAGAACGTAGGTAACTTGGTCTGTCCGGCGGAGTTTGATCTCGGCGAGACGAAACGCGTCGCGTTGATGAGCGTCCCGGAAGGGCACGATAAACCAGCCAAATACTCCAAGTTGTTCCGCAAGGTAGACCTGGTTGTCCTGAATAAGGTGGATTTGCTGCCGTACGTGGATTTTGATTTGGGTCAATTGCGGTGTGACCTTGCGAAACTTAATCCGAGTCTCCGGCTGATTCAGGTTTCGTGCCGAACCGGCGAAGGTCTCCCGGAGTGGTATCAGTGGCTCTGCGATCTGGTCAGTGGACCGTGATGGGTCAGAAGCCCGCGAAGGATGAGCCATATCATGAAAACGCGCGAGGCAGTGCCAAAGCGAATCGAGCCGGCCGGCTACAACCGCGCGCGCGCGGTCGTTACGATTCACGGCGCGGTGCAAGGTATAGGTTTCCGTCCGTTCATTTATCGCTTGGCAATTGAGATGGGGATCTCCGGGTCCGTCAGCAATACGCCGCAGGGCGTCTTGATTGACGCCGAGGCGACGCCGGAGCTGCTCGAGCGGTTTGTCCGCCGTGTTCAGCAGGAGCGGCCCCCGTTGTCGAGTATCCAGCATCTCGAAGTTGTCCGGGACGAAGTCGCGGATTACCAAACCTTTCAAATCCGCCACAGCACGGACCGCGGCGTTAAGACGGTTCAAGTGATGCCGGATATTGCCACGTGCCAGGAGTGTGTGCGCGAATTGTTCGATCCGGCCAATCGTCGCTATCGCTATCCTTTCATGAACTGCACGCATTGTGGCCCACGCTTCTCCATTATCGAATCCATTCCCTATGACCGGCCAAACACGAGCATGAAGCAATTCGAGATGTGCGACGCCTGTCTCGCCGAATATGAAGATCCGACCGACCGGCGCTTCCACGCACAGCCCAACGCGTGTCCGAAGTGCGGGCCGAACGTCGAATGGTGGGACACCGATGGGAAGTTACTTGCGAGTCATAACGATGCGATTGGCGCCGCTACGGACGCCGTGCGGCAGGGAAAGATTGTTGCACTCAAGGGGTTGGGCGGATTTCATTTGTTGGTGGACGCTCGAAATGATGGCGCGGTGCGTCGTCTACGCGAACGAAAGCAGCGTGAAGAGAAGCCCTTGGCCCTCATGTTTCCCCACGTCGCAGAAATTCGCGAGGCATGTGTGCTTACGGAATTGGAAGAGCGGCTCTTGACGTCGCCGGAAGCGCCGATCGTACTGCTGCGAAGTAGAGGCACGAACGTCGCGCACTCCGTCGCGCCTGGAAATCCGTATCTCGGCGCGATGCTCCCATACACGCCGCTGCACCATTTGCTGATGCGCGAGATTGGGTTTCCCGTGGTCGCGACTAGCGGCAACCTTTCCGATGAGCCGATCTGCACCGACGAGCACGAGGCCCTTACTCGTTTGCATGGCATTGCCGACGGTTTCCTGGTCCACAATCGGCCGATCGTGCGGCACATGGACGATTCCGTGGTGCGCGTGGTAGCCGGGCGCGAGTTGGTACTGCGTCGTGCCCGCGGATACGCGCCCCTGCCGGTTCAACTCGGCGAGACTGCCGAACCCATCCTCGCTGTGGGCGCGCACCTCAAGAACACCATCGCGATCACCGCGGGCCGCAATGCGTTTATCAGCCAACATATCGGCGACCTGGAAACGGTTCAGGCCCACGGGGCGTTTGAACACGCGGGCCGCAGCCTGCGGCAACTCTACGAAGCGCACCCCGAATGCGTGGCCTGTGACATGCATCCCGACTATCTGTCCACGGAATTCGCCAGAAGGCTTGGCGTCGAAGTGTTGGAAGTCCAGCATCACTTTGCCCACGTCGGTGCGTGTATGGCCGAACACGGCCTGTCCGGTCCCGTGCTTGGCGTCTCGTGGGACGGCGCTGGTTACGGGCCGGATGGGACGGTCTGGGGAGGCGAGTTTCTGCGCGCCACGCTCACTGACTTTCAACGAGTGGCACACTTTCTAGATTTTCCCCTGCCCGGAGGGGATAAAGCCGCGCGGGCGCCGTTCCGCAGCGCACTCGGGCTGCTCTACGAACTCTACGGCGACGAGCTGTTTCAATTGAAGAATCTCGCGCCGGTCGCAGCGCTGATTCCACGGGAGCGCGCGGTGTTTTCCCGTATGCTTTTGCTTGGCGTGAATACCCCGCGCTGCTCGAGTGCCGGGCGGATTTTCGACGCTGTGGCGGCGCTGGTCGGACTTCGTCAGCGGGCCGCATTTGAGGGACAGGCCGCGATGGAACTGGAATTCGCGTGTGATGGCGTGGCGTGCGAGGAATCATATCCGGTGGCGCTGGGCGGGAAGTCTCAGCCGTTTCATCTCGATTGGCGCCGGATGCTGGTGGGTATCCTTCACGATTTGACCGATGGTATCGGCGTACCTCAAATATCCGCCAAGTTTCACAATACCTTGGTGGACGCGATTCTCGAGGTAGCGCGGCGAGTCGGTGAACCGCGGGTAGTCCTCAGCGGCGGATGCTTCCAGAACCGCCGCCTGACCGAGCGCGCGGTGCAGCGGCTCAAGCTGGCGGGCTTCATTCCGTATTACCACCACCGTGTGCCACCGAACGATGGCGGCATCGCGCTGGGACAAGCCGCCATCGCGGCCGCTCGTCTGAATTCAAGAGCAAAGGTAAGCGTGTTATGTGCCTAGCGATTCCGGGAGAAATCGTCAGCGTTGACGAAAACGAATCCTTTCTTCGGCAAGGCCAGGTCAGTTTTGGTGGAATTCTCAAGACGGTGTCCCTGGCGCTGGTGCCGGAGGCTCGCGTCGGACAATACGTGCTCATCCACGCCGGTGTGGCCATCCATATCGTGGACGAGGTCGAGGCCCAGAAAGTCTTCGAATGTCTGAGGGAATTGGGCGAACTGGAAGCATCGGAGCGACGCAGTCCGTGAAGTATCTCGATGAATACCGCGACGGCGCGGCCGCACGACAGTTCGCAGATGCCATCCGCCGTTGCGTGACGCGACCTTGGACCATCATGGAAATCTGTGGTGGACAAACCCACGCGATCGTGAAGTTCGGCATTGATCAGTTGCTTCCCCCGCAGATGACGTTGGTCCACGGCCCCGGGTGTCCGGTCTGTGTTACTCCCCTCGAACTCGTTGACGCGGCCGTCACGCTGGCGCGTCGGCCGGAAGTGATCTTCTGCTCCTTTGGAGACATGTTGCGCGTACCGGGAACTGATTCGGACCTGTTGGCCGTGAAGGCCGAAGGCGGCGACGTTCGGACCGTGTACTCGCCGCTCGACGCCGTCAAGTTTGCGCGCGAGAATCCTCGTCGGGAAATAGTCTTCTTCGCGGTCGGTTTCGAAACCACCGCGCCCGCGAACGCCCTCGCCGTGTATCACGCCCAACAAGAAGGTATCGCCAATTTCTCCATCCTTTGCTCTCACGTATTGGTCCCGCCCGCCATCGAGGCGATCCTCTCGTCTCCGCAAAATCGGGTCCAGGGCTTCCTGGCAGCGGGCCACGTTTGTACCGTGATGGGCTTTCGCGAATACGAGCCGCTCGCGCAAAAGTATCGTATCCCCATCGTGGTTACTGGATTCGAACCACTCGACATCCTGCACGGCATCTATCTTTGTGTGAGGCAACTCGAAGAAGGCCGTGCCGAAGTCGAGAATCAATACGCGCGTTCTGTCTCGCGCTGCGGTAATCGGAGCGCGCAGCGGTTGATGGAGGCCATTTTCCAAGTGGTGAACCGCAAGTGGCGTGGAATCGGCGAGATTCCCCACAGCGGCCTCGGGCTGCGTTCCCAATTTCGGGAGTTTGATGCGGCGCGGCGGTTCGAGCTCGCAGATTACACCGTGGACGAGCCTGCCGAGTGCATCGGCGGGCTGATCCTCCAAGGCGTGAAAAAGCCGTATGAATGTTCTGCGTTTGCGACACGGTGCACGCCGGATCACCCGTTCGGCGCGCCGATGGTGTCCTCCGAAGGCGCCTGCGCGGCTTATTATCGTTACCGGAGAAAGTGCCGAGTAACGAGCGATGAGCAACGAGTAACTGACAACTAACAACTAGCAACTAAGAACTAACAACTAGCAACCAACAAATGGAACAGCGCCCTGAAATGAGTGTTAGCTGCCCCGTCGCCCTGCGCAGGTACGCCAACATTGTCCTTGCGCACGGCGGCGGTGGAACCCTCATGCACGAACTACTGCAAGAGACTTTTCTTTCGGCATTTCATAATCCTGTGCTGGACCAACGTCACGATTCCGCGCTCTTGGACATCGCCGGTGTTAAACTCGCCTTTACGACGGATTCCTACGTGGTGCACCCGCTGGTCTTTCCGGGAGGTGATATCGGAAGTTTGGCCGTGCATGGCACGATCAACGATCTCGCCATGCTTGGGGCGCGGCCGCGGTATCTGAGCGCCGGCTTTATCCTCGAGGAAGGTTTGCCGGTGGATACGTTGAATGCCGTCGTGGTGTCCATGCAGCACGCGGCCGAACGGTGCGGAGTGCAGATCGCAACCGGGGACACCAAAGTTGTCGAGCGAGGTAAAGGTGACGGAGTCTTCATTAATACCACCGGAATCGGTCAGATCGAGCATTCTCTCGAGATAGGTCCCCGACAAGTGAAGGCCGGCGATGCTATCCTCATTAACGGGGACATCGGACGACATGGCATTGCCATCATCGCGGTCCGCCAAGGTCTCGAGTTCGAGACTACCATTGAGAGCGATTCCGCACCCGTGGCCGGCTTGGTTCGGTCGCTCATCGAAGCCGGCATCGAGATTCATTGCCTGCGCGACCTCACGCGGGGCGGCCTCGCCAGCGCCGCAAACGAGATCGCCGAGGCGGCACGGTTGGAGATTCGTATTGACGAGACGGCCGTACCCGTGCGTGAGGACGTGCGGGGCGCCTGTGAAATGCTCGGATTTGATCCTTTATACGTGGCCAATGAGGGGCGTTTCATCGCATTCACACCGGCCCGTGACGTTTCACGCGCGCTAGACATCCTGCACTCCGACCCGCTGGGTGCCGGCGCGAGTCAGATCGGCGAGGTGGCAACCAATGAGACACCGTTAGTTACGTTAAAGAGCCGGATCGGTGCGGCCCGCATCCTCGACATGCTCTCCGGCGAACAATTGCCCCGAATCTGCTGATTGCATGCCCACGCCCTCCCCACACTGTCATGCTGAGCGTATACCTACTTCATCGGCGCCAATTTGAGCGAAAGCGGCTTTCCTTGGTAAAGTATACTCCAATTCTTGCCTGGCGGGTGAGGATTTTCTTCCACATCAGTCCCATAATCTGACACTTTTACCACGGAGAGAACTCATGCCAATTGCACCACACGGCGGGCAACTCATAGACCGATTGTTGATCGGCCCGGCCCTGGAAGCAGCACGCGCGAAAGCCGCCCGCTTGCCGAAGATCACGGTGAACACCTACACGGCGTTCGACATTGACGGCATTGCGAAGGGCATGTTCAGCCCGTTGACCGGCTTCATGACCGAGGCGGAAACGCGGAGTGTGCTCGATGCCATGCACCTCCGGAAAGGGATTCCCTGGACCATTCCGATTCTGTTGGCGGTGGACCGGAAGACCGCCGATGGCCTCGATACCGGAGGCGAAGTCGCCATCGAGGATGACCGGGGGGACTTGGTCGCGATTTTGAATCTCTCTGAGAAGTTTTCGATGGACCACCAGGAAATCGCCGCCTTGGTGTATCGCACGACCGATCCCGCGCATCCGGGCGTGGCGTATACGCTGGGCCTCGGCGAAGTGTTTCTGGCCGGCGATATAGACGTCTTGAAAGCGCGCGAGATTGAATTTCAGGAGTATAATCTGACGCCGAAGCAGACCCGCGCGACCTACAATGAACGCCGTTGGAAGCGGATCGTGGCGTTCCAGACCCGCAACCC
>JACQVH010000212.1 GCA_016209895.1 Candidatus Hydrogenedentota bacterium
ACTTGCGAATCACACCCTACGGGCAATTTGAGAATTTGCCGGATTGGCTATTCTCGGTATTTGTAGGCGAAGAGAATTATGGGTGGAGTTTGCATTCGACCGAGGCCGGACCATACGTGGGCGAATATCAGCGGGTGACGCTTGACGTGTCGCAGTTTACCGATGGACAGACCCACCGGTTGCTATTCCAATCGTATTTCAACGACGCCTGGATTGACATTGACGACGTGACCATTGTGGTGCACCCGCAACTGGTCCAGGACCCCAGTTTCGAGGCCGGTTACCCCAATCCTAACTGGACTTTCTTCTCCCATGATGCCACAGATGACGAGGGCTGCTCAGGTTATGAATATAGTGATATCAACCTAATTGACGAGGTGCCGGGCAACGCCCGCACTGGACAGCGCTATCTGCGACTTGGCGGAGACGGTCTAAGGTGTCCTTACGATCTCTACACTGCAGGCCAGGAAGTTCTCTTTCCGGCGGGCGGTTTAGCGGTGCTCGAGTTCTACGTGCGAATCACGCCCTTCGGAGACTTCCCGATTTTGCCCGATTGGTTATTTTCTCTATTTGTCGGCGACGGAGGTTACGGGTGGAGCTTGCATTCAACCGAGGTGGCACCGTACGTGGGCGAATATCAGCGGGTGACGCTTGACGTGTCGCAATTCGCCGATGGGCAAGCCCACCGGTTGCTTTTTCAGTCTTATTTCCACGACGCCTGGATTGACATTGACGATGTGACCATTGTGGCCACGGGCGGGTGTTCACCATTGCCCCAGATCCTTTCGGTCGATCCCAGTTCCGGGCCGATCGAGGGTGGCTACGTGGTAACCGTGAATGGGAGCGGATTCAGCCAGGGGCCCCCAGCGATCCTCTTTGGGAACATGCCCGTGCTCGACGCGCAGGTGATATACGACAATCAAGTGGAGGTCCTGGTTCCTCCGGCCACAGAGCCGGGATGGGTGGATATCCAGGCAACGAACAATTGCGGGACCGCGACGCTGTTTGAAGGTTTCTATTATGAAGAAGGAGGCGACGGGTGCGTCCCGCCGCCCGGTGCGACCCTTTCGGTTGATGAGGTTATCCCGAATTCCGGGCCCTTGGCCGGTGGAAATGAAGTTCTCATTACCGGTACTGGGCTGTCAGGTACGAATTTGCGCGTGTACTTCGGGAGCCACGAAGCCACCATCGTTCCCAAGATCAGCAGCGACACCATAACCGTCATCGCACCGCCGGGTGACGGCTACGGCACGGTGGACGTCCGAGTTGAGCAAAGTGAGAACCCGGCCAACTACGGCATTCTCTGTCAGGCTTACACTTACTCTTCCAGCACCGGCTGTCCTCCAGTTATTACGTCGCTCAATCCCGGCGCGGTGCTGCTTCAGGAAGCCGTTGAAATCACGATACGGGGTATCGGCTTTTCACAGGCAATCTATGTTTATTTCAATGGGATTCCCGCTACCAGTGTCGAGGTGATATCTGATACGGAACTGACTGCGACCACGCCCGCGTTTTACACGCCTGGCTCTATTGACGTTACGGTTGTGTCTTTGTGCGGAGAAGCCACGTCGCCGAATTCCTTGATCGTGGAAGGTTCTTCCCCGGACCAACCCTCGGTTTTCATCATGACGCCAATATCTCCTGTACGCGGGCTGGTCGGCCTCGAGTACATTGTCTGGGATGCCAATTTCGACCGTGTTTCACTGAACGTAAGTTGGAGCACGGACGGGGGTGTCGTTTTCCAGCCGGCGACTATGGGTTTTGGTGGCGATGGCCAGACTTTGCTTACTACCGCTCCGGACGGGGTCCTACACACGTTCGCGTGGGATAGTCGGCATGATCTTGGCCTGCAACGGTTGGAGAACGTATTGATCCGCATGAGTGTGGAAGACACGCTATCTCAGAGCAATGAAGTTCTGACCGAGCCTTTTACCGTGGACAACCAGGCAGGTGGCGTGAGCGTCGTCGGAACCGTGAGGAATCAAGTTACCGCCCTACCAATCGCAGATGTGTTGGTTGAATTGTTTGATCTCGAGGCTACCAAGAGCATCGGCATAACGAATACAGATGCCAGTGGCCGCTATGAGATTGCTGCCCCGGATACGACGACGTTCCTTAGAATCGCTTTCAGTCGTTCCGGGTATGACTCGCGACAAGTTGCGGGATTCCGCGCGCCGAACACCGTAAACGTGAGTCTGACGCCGAGCGGCCCGCAGCCCCCGACGGGCATTAACGCCGTTGCCGGGGCCGGTGTGGTGCTGTTGCGGTGGCGCCCTAACACCGAGCCGGACCTTCTGGGCTATAACGTCTATCGAGGGGACAATCTCAACGGTCCATTCTCGCGTCTTAATTCGGTTCCTGTGTCGGATACGCGCTACGAGGATACAACGGTCACGAACGGACTGGATTACTACTATGAATTGACTGCCGTGGATGCCGACGAGAACGAGAGTAGTCCGTCGTTGCTCGTACATGCGGTGTCTGGGCAGATCGTCGTCACTACCCCCGACGTATCCGGCGGTCAGGGGGATGAAATCCGTATACCGATCAACGTGGCCAACGCCACGGGAATAGACCCGGCGGGTATAGATATTGATTTCCGTTACGACGCTGCGCTGGTCCATGTGGCCGGCATTCGCGTCGAGCGCACAGCCATTACCGCCCAAGTTTTCCCTCAAATAAATACCAACGAACCGGGCCGCATTCGCATTTCGGCCGTCGGTAGCGCCGATACGCTGCGCGGCGAGGGACATTTGTTTGATATCTACATGACGATCACAGAGGACGCGCCGTTGGAGCAGTGCGGCGCACTACGCTTCGCTGACGTGAAGTTCTACGATCCGACGCCCTCAAGCCTCAATACGGACTTCAGCGACCTGTCCCAATTGTGCGTCAATACTGCTTGCTTGGAAGGAGACCTCAATGGTGACGGCGAGGTGGACAGCGCGGACACGATTATCGCGCTGAAGATCGCGGTGGGGCTCGTTGTGCCGCAGGGCTGCCAATCGCAGGCCGGAGACCTTAACGGTGATGGGACTATTGATAGTGCGGATGCGCTTATGATTCAGCGCAAGGGCACAGGCTTGCCGTTGAACCCCGCGCAGCCTGGTCAGAAGACGGTTGGGCCAGACCTAGGCCTCATCGCGGTTCTGAAGGTAGGCGAGCCGATAACCGTCTCTCTGCCGACCGTAAACGCTGTCGCTGGCGGAACAGTGGATGTGCCTGTAATCATCAGCGACGCTACTGGACTCAGCGGCCTTGACCTGACCGTAGGTTTCCCGGCCGGGCTGGTCAGCGTCGAGACAGTATTACCGGGATTCCTGACCGTCGAGTTCAGCCAGAGTGTGAATTACGGCACCGGATTTGTGAATGTGAGCATGAGCAAAGCGTCGGCCCTGAGCAAGAGCCAGAAAGTCCTCGCGGGAACGCTTGCTGTGCTTCGGCTACGCATTGCCGCAACCGTGGCCGACGATACCGTCGTTCCGTTGACGCTAAGCGCGGTAGACCTTAAAGGCCAGTACGGCGACAGTTTCACGTGGTACACGCAAATCGTGAAGCAAGGGGGCGAAGTCACCGTCCAAGCGGCAGCGCCTGCGGGCGCGGTAGATGTTGATGCAAGCGGCTTTGTAGACGCCGTTGACGTGCAGTTGGTCATCAACGCCGCGCTCGGACTTCAAGTGCCCTACAACTGCGACGTGGACAACACGGGAAGCGTAGACGCGGTAGACGTCCAGAAAACCATCAACGGGGCTCTCGGCTTGCCTGTGTGACACTGCCGGTTAGAGCCGTTTCGTCGCTGAGCTTTGCCGCGCGGGAGTGGGTGAGATTCCTGTTCCGGTTCTTCCTTTTCCCTCACTCTTAGGGTCCGACACGGTCTGTCGCTTTTCCATGTACCGCGGCCCTTAAGGCGATTCTGCGCTGAGTGGTAAAACTCAGTTCGTCGCATGGGTACCCGAGGGGGTTGAGAATACATCCGATGAGCCGATATGATGGTCTTCCATATGCCGTGAGTTTGGCAACGGGCGCTTCATTTGTTGCGGTCCGCCGGATCTGAGGAGGAACGCCAATGCGAATCTACTGGGACGTAATGCTGCGAGGGAGAGTTCTCGTATAAGTGAGGAGACCATGAGTACATCCGCATCGCTGCAAGAAAAACAAATCCGCATGGCGGAGGAACTCCTATTTTCGGGGAAACGCTTGCCCAGTTTTGTCAAGGCGCTGTATTTCGGAGTCTTCGATGCCCAGCGGGTCTTTCCCTATCCGAAAGTTTCCGCTCAGGAGCAAACGCGAGTGGACGACTTTCTCGTCAAACTCAACGAATTCTGCGACGCCCACTTGGACCCCGCGTGGATTGATCGGAACGCGCAGATCCCCCGGAGCGTGATTGATGGACTGGCGAAGTTGGGTGTGTTGGGCTGCACCATTGCTCCGGAACATGGCGGTTTGGGCATCACCCAATACGGCTACTGCAAGATGGTCGAGACCGTGGCCCGGCGGTGCGCCTCGACGGCCTTGTTCATCAACGTGCACCAAAGTATTGGACTGAAGGCGTTACTGCTCTTCGGCACCGACGAACAGCGTCGTCGCTGGCTACCGCCGTTGGCGCGCGGTGAATACCTCGCAGCGTTTGCGCTGACCGAGCCGAACGCCGGGTCCGACGCGGCGGGCGTCCAAACCCGCGCCGTGTACGATCCGGACAGGAACGTGTACCGGATCACTGGCGAAAAACAATGGATCACGAACGGAAGCATTGCCCAAGTGCTCACGGTCATGGCCCAGACCACGGTGGATACACCGGAAGGACCGCAAGACAAGATCACCGCCTTTCTCGTTACGCCGGACATGCCCGGATTCAAAGTCACGGCGGCGGCGTTGGAAAAAGTGAGTACCCGGGGCACCGTGACCAGCAAACTGGCGTTCGAAAACATGGAAGTGCCCGCCGCGAATATCCTGGGACCGCTGGGCGGCGGCTTGAAAGTGGCGTTAACGGTGCTCGATTTTGGTCGCACCACGTTCGGCGCCAACTGCACCGGTGTGGCCAAAGAACTCCTGGAACGCGGCATCGAACATGCGAAGACGCGTCATCAATTCGGCCGACCGTTGGCCTCATTCGCACTCGTGAAGAAAAAGATCGCGACGATGGCGGCCCTAGCCTACGCCATGGATGCCACCACTTACCTCACCGCAGGCCTCTTAGACCGTGGCGAAGAAGATTTCATGCTCGAAACCGCCATTCTCAAGGTGTTCACGAGCGAGGCGCTTTGGTCCATCGTCTACGATACGATGCAGATTTTCGGTGGCCGCGCCTTCTTCACCGACGCCCCCTACGAACGGATCATGCGCGACGCTAGGCTGAACATGATCGGGGAGGGATCGAACGACGTCCTCCGCGCCTTCATTGGCGTCGTCGGTTTGCGCGATCCCGGGATGCGTCTGAAAGACATCAAGGATTCGGTGCGCAGTCCGCTTGCCGGCGCCGCCAGCTTGTTGGGCTTCGGCAAGGACAACCTGAGTCGCCTGCTGGGCCGCCCGGAAGTGCCGGTGCAGTCTTCACGGCTGGCCGAAGACGCCCGCCGTTTGTCCGACGCTGTAAAACAATTCGGGTTTACCATTACCCGGGCTTTGGTTCGCTATCGGGAAGCGATCATCGAACGTCAAATGGTGCTGGACCGTATCGCAACCGCAGCGATTGCCATTCACACCGCGAGCGCCGTCGTGAGCAAGCTGGACTCGGAATTGTCGGGCTCGAATGGGAAGAGCGAGGCGGTAGAGAAAAATCTGGCTGCCGGGAAGCTGTATTGCGCGCAGGCGTTCGATGCGATCCAGAAGGCGCTGGCTGCCGTTCTCGACAATGACGATGCGACTATCGAGGCCGTGTCCGACCGGATAACGGGGATGTAGCCTCAGGTATACCTGACGCCCACTCCACGAATGAGTCAAAACCCGGCTGCGAAGTCTCACACTCTCCGTTCTCTGACGGAAGAGTTCTGCGCGCAAGAAGGAGCCCTTCGCGAGGGCGGTGGTCCGGCGGGGCGGGAACGACAGCGCCGGCTCGGACGGCTCACCGCGCGCGAGCGCGTTGCGCGGCTACTGGACGCGAGAGCGGAGTTCCTCGAATTGGGTCTCTGGGCCGCCTACCAGATGTATCCCGAAGCCGGGGACGTCCCGGCGGCAGGCGTGGTGGCCGGGATCGGTCCGGTGTGTGATCGCCAGTGCATGATCGTGGCTAACGACGCGACCGTGAAAGCCGGCGCGTTTTTTCCTCAGACGGTCAAGAAACTGCTTCGCGCCCAGCGCATTGCCTTCGAATGCGCTCTGCCTGTGCTCTATTTGGTCGATTCCGCGGGCGTGTATCTGCCCATGCAGGACGAGATCTTTCCGGACGAGGACGACTTCGGGCGAATCTTCCGAAACAACGCAGTGCTTTCCGCGGCCGGCATCCCGCAGTACGCGGCGATCATGGGAAATTGCATCGCGGGTGGTGCCTACCTTCCCGTCCTTTGCGATAAATTACTGATGACGGAAGGCAGCGGCCTCTACTTGGCCGGGCCGGCGCTGGTGAAGGCCGCAATTGGTCAGGCTTCCGACCCCGAAGAATTGGGTGGCGCCAGGATGCACGCGGCGGTGAGCGGCACGATAGACTTCCGCGAACCGGACGACGAAGCGTGTCTGGCCCGCCTTCGAACTTTGGTGGACCTGCTTCTCCCCGACAGTCCAGCGTCAGACCGCCACTCGGCAACGCCGCCGGAATTCGAGCCTGAAAGCGTATACAACGTGGTCAGCGCGGATGGACGCAAGGAGTACGACGTGCGCGATCTGCTGGCTTGTATCGTGGATTCCGGCTCGATGCAGGAGTACAAGGCGGAGTACGGGCAAACTCTGGTGGCCGTCTTTGCCCGGCTGGGCGGCCACGCCGTCGGGATTGTGGCCAACCAGCGGAAGCGGTGCGAGTCGGCCGCCGAGGGCATCCAAATCGGCGGAGTCCTATACGCCGATAGCGCCGACAAAGCCGCCCGGTTCGTGATGGATTGTAACCAGACCGGCCTGCCCATCGTTTTCTTCCAGGATGTTGTGGGGTTTATGGTTGGACGCACTGCGGAACAATCGGGAATCATCAAGAACGGCGCGAAGCTCGTGAACGCCGTGAGCAATTCGATCGTGCCGAAAATCACTATCGTGGTGGGGAATTCGTTTGGCGCAGGCAATTATGCTCTTTGCGGCAAGGCCTATGATCCACGATTCATTTTTGCTTGGCCGAATGCGCGCTACGCGGTGATGGGCGCGGATCAAGCTTCTCAGACGATTTTCGACATTCAGAAGCGGGCGGCCGGTCGTTCCACGAAGGAATCGAATAACGACGATCTGGAGCAACTCCGCGAACGAGTGAAGGCTGACTATCAGGAACAAATGGACATCCGCTATGGCGCGGCCCGCGGCTGGGTGGATGCCATCATCGCACCAGACAAGACACGGGACGTCCTTATCAATGTACTCAATCTGGTTAAGCGGAAGCGCCCGGAGGCGCGATTCCACACCGGAGTACTGCAAGTATAAAGGAACGAGCAAGAAGTACCGAGTAACTGGTCACTGACCACTGGTCACTAGCAGAATGTTAAGAGTCGCCAATGTGCAAGGCTTCTGGGGCGACAGCATGGACGCGCCTGCTCGCACGGTGCGTCGGCAGCCGAACCTCGACTATATGACGCTCGACTATCTGGCTGAAGTTTCCATGTCCATCTTGGCCGTCCAGCGCGAGCGAGACCCGAACGCCGGATACGCGCGGGATTTCGTGGACGTGGTAAAATCGCTGATTCCGGCCTGGCAAAGCGGGGCGAAGGTCAAGGTCATCAGTAGCGCCGGCGGGTTGAATCCGAACGGTTGTGCCCAAGCCTGCATCCAAGCGCTGCAAGAAGGCGGTTGCACCGGCATGAAAGTGGGGGTTGTTTCCGGGGATGACATCGTTTCGCTCGTCCGAAGCGACTTCACCGAAAATCCCACCGCCGACTACCCGAATCTCGAAGACGGAGCCTCGATCCGCACCGTACTGGACCGCCTCGTCACGGCCAATGCGTACTTCGGCGCGGCGCCAATCGTGGAGGCCTTGCGTATGGGCGCGAATATCGTGGTCACCGGTCGCGTCGCAGACCCGAGCCTGACCGTCGCACCTACTGTGTTCCACTACGGCTGGGACTGGACCGACTACGACTGTCTCGCCGGTGCCGTGGTGGCCGGACATCTCATCGAATGCGGTGCGCAAATTACCGGAGGCATCTCAACCGAGTGGTTGGATGTTTCCGATCCCGCAAACATGGGCTATCCTATAGCCGAGATGCACGAAGACGGCTCTTGTGTCATCACTAAGCCCGAAGGCACCGGCGGCGTGGTCAATGAACGTACTGTGAAGGAGCAACTGCTTTACGAAATCGGCGACCCCGCGAAATACATTACGCCCGACGCTACGGCATCGCTCTTCTCGCTCGAGGTTCGGGAAGAGGCCCCGAATCGCGTGCGCGTCTCCGGAGCGCGAGGCATCGCCCCGCCGCACACGTACAAAGTCAGTGCGACGTATCGCGATGGTTTTTGGGCGCAAGGTCAGATTACGGTCTTCGGCCGCGACGCCGTAGCCAAGGCCAATCGGTGCGGTGCGGTGATCTTCGAACGGGTGCGCCAAGCCGGCTACGACCTGCAGCGCACGTCCGTCGAATGCTTGGGCAGTGGCGCTTGTGCGCCCGGGATCGTGCCGGAACCGCGGGACGGCCTGGAGACGGTCCTGCGAATCAGCGCGGCCGACACCAGGCGCGAGGCCGTCGAGCGATTTACCAAAGAAATCGCTCCCCTCGTGACCAACGGTCCCCAAGGCGTGACCGGATACGCCGCCGGGCGACCGCTCGTGCATCCCGTATTCGGTTACTGGCCGTGTCTCATAGACAAGTCCCGCGTTCAACCCCGCGTCAACATATACGATGTGTGAAGTCAGCGCTTTGCAACCAACGTCTATTCCGAGACATTGCGGCGGTAGTTTTGAGAGACTGCTGCGAGCTTGGTCCCGCTTCAAAGGGGGATTAGGGGGATGTTGACTACAAGAATGGAAGACGGTCAATGACAAAAATCCGGCTCGGTGAAATCGCTTACGCCCGCAGTGGTGACAAGGGCGCGAGCGCGAATATCGGTGTGATGGCTTACACACCGGCAGGATACGATTTCTTGCGGCAGGCCCTGACCGCAGAACGCGTCGAGCAATTCTTCAAGCCCATGGGCGTGGGCAAAGTGACCCGCTACGAACTGCCCAACGTGCACGCGCTGAATTTCATCTTGCCGGATATTCTGGCTGGTGGCGGCAGTCGCTCGCTACGAGTGGACGCCCAAGGCAAGGCGCTGGGACAAGCCCTCCTGGAAATGCCGATCGAGGTGCCGGAAGACTTGCTTCCCTCGTTACAGCTTGCAAGGAAGATGAATTCATGACCGAACCGCTCGTCCTAGTGCGTCGTGACCCACGCGGCGTTGTGCATCTTACCCTCAACCGCCCCGAGAAGCGCAATGCTCTAAACATTCCGCTGCTCGAAGCGCTATCCTATGCCCTCGACTCGGCCAATGACGCTCCGGTTACCCGCGCTATCGTGCTCGAAGGCGCCGGTCCTGCTTTCTGTGCGGGCTTGGACTTGGTCGAAGCGGCGAATCCGGACACGGCGGAAGAATCTGCAAACTTAATCGCGCATACGTTGCGGTCCATTCACGATTCTCCCAAGGTCACCCTGGCCGCGGCCCACGGCGCAGCGATTGCTGGCGGTGCCGGGCTGATGGCGGCCTGTGACCTCGTCGTTGCCGCGGCCGATCTCCGAACCGGCTTTCCGGAAGTTCGGCGCGGCTTGGTCGCGGCGCTGGTTATGACCGTGCTGTTGCGCCGGACCGCCGAGGGAGTAGCGCGTGAATTGCTTTTGCTGGGCGAAATCGTGGATGCTGGACGAGCACTCGAGTTCGGTCTCGTGAACCGCGTGGTCCCTGTGGCACAGTTGGCCGCTGAAATCGAGAAAGTGATCGATGCGGTGCTGCAAGGTGCGCCCGGCGCCATAGTGTCCACCAAGAAACTGATGAGGGAATTGCGGGGACAGAAGTTCGGCGAGGATTTAGAACGGGCGTTGAGCTTTCACAGTAATGCCCGGTTTTCAGAAGAGGCGCGAGAAGGAATGCGTGCCTTCCAAGAGAAACGAAAACCAAAATGGGCGACCGAAGGGGACGGGATGGCAGACTAAAAAGTCTGTCCCACAGGTTAAGACGTATGAAGTCACGTTGCGGATGATAAGGTGAGGAGGGATCAACATGACGGCCGAGATTAGCGCAGAATTCTCCCAAGCAGCCGAAGACGTAAAGAAACTGTCGGAACGGCCCGACAACCTGACCATGCTGCGTCTTTACGCGCTGTACAAACAAGGCTCGCAAGGAAATTGTACCGGAGCGCGTCCTGGAATGATGGACTTCGTGGGCCGTGCCAAGTATGACGCCTGGAAAGCGCTGGAAGGAACATCGCCGGACGAGGCGATGAAGCAATACATCGAACTGGTTCGCAGTCTCAAAGACGAAGACAAGAAAAAGTGACGGGTTCCGAGTACCGAGTTCCGAGCCACTGATCACCGACCATTGATTACTGGCCACTACTCACGGGAGTTCCAATGGATCGAACTGCATTCATCACTGGCGCGAGCCGAGGAATCGGCAAAGCGATCGCCCTGAAATTGGCGAAAGAAGGGTGGAATATCGTCATCGCGGCGAAGAGCACGCACGAGACGCCGAAGCTGCCGGGAACGATCTACAGCGCAGCCGAGGAAGTGTCGTGTTACGGAACGAAGGTGTTGCCCGTGGTGTGTAACGTCGCTTTACAAGATGATATTGATCGCGCCGTGGAAAAGTCGTTGACGGAGTTCGGTCACCTGGATGCGCTCATCCATAATGCCGGCGCCCTCTGGTGGCGCGATGTGGTAGACACCCCGATGAAGCGATTCGACCTGGTGATGAATGTCAACGTCCGGGCCGGATTCGCGCTGACTGCCGCATTCCTCCCAGGCATGATCCAGCGAAACCGAGGACACATTATTATGATGTCGCCGCCCGTGGACCTGGCGGTTATCCCGGGCCACATCGCCTATATGATCAGCAAGTTCGGTATGACCATGATCGTCCACGGACTAGCCGAGGAGCTCGCGCGATCCGAGGTGAGCGCCACCGCACTCTGGCCGAAAACGATGATCGAATCGTACGCCACGATCAACTATAGGCTGGGAGACCCGTCGGTCTGGCGGAAGGCCGATATCCTCGCAGACGCCACCCATGAAATCCTGCAGCGACCCAAAGAGACCAAGGGCCAGGCCCTGATTGATGAGGATTTCCTACGTTCCCTCGGAAACACGGACTTTGACCAATACAAATGCGTTCCGGAAGGACAACCGGCCCTCCTCGATTCCGCCGCCATGCGCGCAGCCAAGAGCTGACTTCGTGGCCCGGCCTCGCGCCTGGAGGAATGAAACCACCAGTAGGACTGCCGGTATGAGGCAGGTCCCGTGAGGGTCCCTGGAGCGTGGAGATTTTTCGCCCATTACAAATGGGAGATGCGCTCGGTGCTAATGTAGCTCCCATTCGTAATGGGAGTCCCCGTAGGGACCTATTGCCGATCAAGAAACCTGCAACTTCCAGCGCCCGAGACCCTGTACCCTAAACCCGAGACCCGAACCCCGAAGCTTACGACATATCCCACCACAAAGCTCGTGATGAACCCGATAGCCGCGTATAAGAAGAAATGAATCTGCGTACTTTGCTGCACCCCGATTACCACGGCGGCGCTCACCGCCGCGCCCATGAGCGCTCCGGAACCGGTTGCGCGCCGTGTGAGCATCCCCAGCGCAAAAAGGCCGGCCAGTCCGCTGCCGACTAGGCCGAGTATCTGCAGCCAAAAATCGAAGATCACCCCAACCTCGGTGTGCGCCAGGATCAACGCCGTGCCGGTTCCGATCGCACCGAGCCCCCAGGTCAGACGGCGGGCTAATGCCAACGCCGTTGCATCTGAAGCGTTGGGGCGCAGGGGTCGGTAGAAGTCGGTAATCAGTACCGTCGCCACGCTGTTCAGGCTGCTGTCCAACGTGGACATGGCCGCTGCGAAAAGCCCGCCAATCACCAGTCCGGCCAAACCTCCCGGCAACTGCTGAACGATAAACAAAGGAAGTATGGCATCAGTGCGCAGCGTCGGATCAAGGCGCTCTGGATGCGCTTTGTAGAACACAAACAAGGCCGTTCCCAGCCCGAAGAAGATCAGCGAGACCGGAATAGTGAGCCACGCGTTGGTCCAAATCGCGCGCGCCGCCCCGCGCTCGGTCGCCGTGGTCAAGTAGCGCTGCACAATGCACTGGTCGGCGGTCATGGGATACGCGTTCGCGAAGAAGTTACCGACAATTGCTACCCACACGGCCGTCGTCGTCGGATCCCAGGTCCAATTGAACGTGTGAAACTTGCCCGCATCGTGCGCGATTGACAGCACCGCGGGCATACCACCTTCTACATCGGCACTCACAATGAGAAAGACGATAACAGCCCCTAACAGGAGCACGAAGCACTGCACCACGTCCGTCCAGATGACGGCCTCAATTCCTCCCAACGCCGTGTAAATGGTGGTCAGTATACCCATCAGCAAGATACACGTATTCACGTCCAACCCCGTAGCCGCGGACAGCGCCATCGAAGGAAGATAGAGCACAATGCTGATCCGCCCGATCTGAAAAATGATGAACACGAGACTGCCGTAAATGCGCGTAAGACGATTGAATCGTCGCTCTAAGTATTCGTACGCCGTCGTGATGGTGAATCGCCGATAGTGCGGCAAATAGAACCACACCACGCACGGCGCCATCAGCAGGATGCCCAGGTTGACGAGAATAAATACCCAGTCCGTCGCGTAGGCCTTCGCCGGAATGCTCAAGTACGTAATCGAACTGAGCGACGTGCCGAAAATGCTCAAACCCACCGCCCACCACGGTACACGCCGACCACCCAGGAAAAAGTCTTCTGTGGACTTCTCGCGCGGGGCGATGTATACGCCAATCAGAATAACGCCTGCGAAATAAAGCAACAGAACTACATAGTCACTCCATCGGAACCCACTCGTCCGCTTGCTGAACGTGGCCAGAAGTCCACGGGTCTCGGCTCCCGCTTCTGCCTGCTCCGTGCCCATGAGAACGAATTGACTGCGCCAAGTGAACGCATGCGCAACCTCGATACCCGGCAAGACCGTCCCCAGCGACGTCCAAGTGTCCGTGATCACGTGGTACGCGAGAACTTCATATTGGAACTTCTGATGTGAGGCGTTCTCAGTAGATGCGTTCAGCGTTCCGTTTTCTGAACCGAACGTAAGAACATGCGAAGGACCGAACGCCGTGGCCGCCACCATCGTGTGCGGGACGTCTGCCACTCGCCGCCAGCCCTGTCCTGGCGAATACCGATAGGCATCCTGTAATTCTGTGCTTTCCCCGCCCACCGAGCGCGTGCTGCCTCCAAACAAATACAACGACCCGCTCTGCGCCACGATCACGGGGCGAATGCGCCCCGACTCGGGAAGCGGTTCGAGTTCATTCCATCGAGGATCGGACTGATTCAAGTCAAGTTCCCAGAAGCTGCGCAACGGTTCCGGCGCGTCCGGAGCGCTTAAACCGCCCGCGACGTAAATCTTGCTGCCGAGGGTTGCCGCTCCTGCCAGCGCACACGAGTTCGGTAAATCGGGAAGGGACCGGACATGGGTGCCCCGATGCCCATCGAACGTGATCGCCGACACGGTGCGGAGAAACTCTCTTTGCGACCGACCACCGATGCATATCAGCATATTCGTGGTGGTTGCCGCAGCGCCGGACGCAACGAGCGAATCCGGCAAGTCACGTTTCACCATTTGCCATTGGCGGCGGTTTGGGTCCAGACAATAGATCGAATCACTTACGACTTCCGTCCCGTGGTCATCAGCATAAACGCCACCGGCGACCACCAGCGCGTCCCCCACGACGCCGCTAAAGTATTCCCTCAAAGGAAGCGGCAAGGCCGGCAACTGGTCCCATGCAAAGTAGCCACGCGCGGGCTCTTCGGCCTGAGCCGAAACGCTCCGGAACGCTGTGAGTATCACTATCAAACATAGGGCGAAGCCGGCGCCGCGCCTCATGCATTGAAGAAGACGAGAGCGCGCTTCCCGTAATCCGAATTCCTTCCGCGTCATGGCAACATCCGAGCAAAATACCTGCGAAAAGTCAATCTCGCTACGATGTAGCGTCCGGCCTCTGCGCCGGACGAATCACGTCAGCTCGCGTGCTCAGACAATACATTCTTGCTAGACTGGCTTCTGTGGAGCAGACATTCTTGTCTGCGGCCATGTTTTGCGTGGCAAGTCGCGTCCGACCCTTGGACGCCTCAGGAGCCTCTGTGTCGGACGAATCAAGTTCGCCTCTGGAAAGCGGAAAGAAAAATGTGGCCTACTGAAATCGCGAATCGCGAATCGCGAAATGCCATCGGCTTGATGTCCGGCTCCTCCTGCGACGGCGTAGACGCGGCATTGGTGCGCCTTGCCGGAACCGGACCTACGTTGACCGCCGAACTGTTGTGCTTTGAGACTTTCCCCTATCCCTGCGATTTCAGGCGCCGTCTCCTCGCCTCGGAAAAAGACGCCCGCGAAGTCTGCCTCTTGAATGTGACCTTGGGCACGCTCTTCGCTCAAGCCGCTCAAGCGATGAAAGACTGCGGCGTCGCCAGCGGTACACGCGTTGACTTCATAGCATCCCACGGCCATACCGTGGCGCATCTCCCGCCGCGTAACAATGCCGCTACCTCGGCTACGCTCCAAATCGGCGAGCCCGCGATCATCGCGCAAACCTGCGGCGTACCGGTCGTATCCGATTTCCGTCCCGCGGACATGGCTGCAGGCGGGCAGGGCGCCCCGCTGGTGCCGTACGCCGATTGGGTGCTGTTCCGCCGGCCGGACTGTACCATCGCATGCCTGAACATCGGCGGAATCGCGAATGTTACCGTGGTTACTCCCCAAGTACACGACGTGTTCGCCTTCGACACCGGTCCCGGAAACATGCCGATTGACGGGCTGGTGCGAAGACTTACCCGTGGGAGGGAGCAGTACGATGAAGCCGGCGCGCTCGCCTCTAAAGGTAAGATTTTGGAGCCGCTGAAAGCCGTGCTGCTTGACGAGAGTTATTTCCGGCTCGCACCTCCAAAATCCACCGGGCGGGAAGAATTCGGCGAAAGATATCTTGAGTCGGTACTCCGGCTGCGCCATGATTTTCCGGTAGCGGACCTGGTAGCGACCGTCACTGGAGCGGTGGGGGAGAGTATCACGGCAGCAGTTCGACAGTTTGTATTGCCGCGGTGTCCAATCGAGGAAGTGATAGTGAGTGGCGGCGGCGCTCATAACGTGACACTGATGCGGCATCTGCGTGCGGGGCTTCCTGAAATCCCGGCACGAACTAGCGATGACTACGGTATCCCGGTGGATGCGCGCGAAGCCCTCGCGTTCGCCATACTCGGAAACGAAACTCTCTGCGGAACCCCCGCAAACGTTCCCAGCGCCACCGGTGCCCGCCGATCCGTCATCCTCGGCAGAATTACACCGGTGTAATAAGTCGTTCCCCCAACGCCTCTATGGACCGCGGTAGCTTGCTACCGCTTTTCTAAGGGGAGCGTGCTCCCCGTCCCGAATCCCGCGACTTTTCCTGTTTCCAAATGCCACCGCAGGGACGGCGGGCAAGCTCGCTCAGCCAGAGCGGAAGCAAGCTCCCGCACTCCACATTTGTTACGATGGATACAGTTGCGCCCCGAGACCACCGTCGCAGGCAATGACCGAGCCGGTCGTATACGCCGAACGCGCCGACGCCAGAAACAGCGCCGTTTCGGCCACTTCCTCCGGCCGTCCCCAGCGATGCAGCGGTATGTTCGCCAACGCCTTCACCTCGTCCTCGACGTTTTCGACCACCTGCGTCAAAATGTCGCCCGGCGCGATCACATTGACGCGAATATTGCGTCCAGCCAGTTCGAGCGCCATGGTCTGGGCGAGCATGATCAGCGCCGCCTTCGTGACGTTGTACGCGCTTAACCCCGTCTGGGCGCGCAGCCCGTTCACGGACGACATAATGATGATGTTCCCGCGGCCGAGTTCCAGCATGTCATTCAGGAAAACGCGCGAACAATAAAAGGTCCCGCTGACGTTAGTGCGAAGCGTCCGCTCCCAGTCGTCCCACGATACGCTCAGAAAGTCCTGAAACGGGATCACGGCCGCATTGTTCACCAGGAGACTGACCGGCCCATAGATGTCGCGCACGCGCGCGCGCAACGCCCGAACATTTTCCGGTTCTGCGATGTCAACGTACGCAGGCTGCGCTTCGTGGCCTGCCGCTCGGATTTCTTGAGCGACACGCTCCGCCTTGTCAAGCTGCTTGTCCGCGATGATAACGCGTGCGCCGTGGGCCGCAAACCTGCGCGCGATAGCCTCGCCGATCCCCTGGGCCGCGCCGGTCACGACCGCGACGTTGCCGCTCAATTCCTGCACAGAGTTGGCACTACCCATCTCGGGTCTTCCCTCACGTCGAAATTGCCGTGCGTGTCAGGCTATTGTATGAGTCGAGGGGCGACTCATCAAACGACGGAGGATGCCGACGTGCCGCGCGAGACCAAACTCTTCGACAATCTCCACCACTACCTTTCAAACCTGCCGGTCATTGACTGCCACGAACACACCAACTTGCCGGACCAGCGCCCACGCCCCGTGGACCTGTGGGCGCTTCTTCGGGATTCCGACCTTGGAGACGACCTGATATCCGCCGGGATGCCCGCCGCGGTCCGTCCGAAGCTGGACTGGGAACATGCCGCTTCGTTTCTTCCCAAGGTACGCAACACCGGTTTCTTTCAGAGTCTCCTGATAGCCTTTCGCCGCCTGTTCGACTTCACCGCCGCCGAGATTACCGAAGACAACTGGCCGGCGTTGTCGCAAAACATTCAGGCCGCGAACGAACGTTCGGATTGGTATGAGGAAGTGCTGCGTCGCCGCGCGAATATCCGACGGATTCTTCGGGTTCAGGGTGCCGAGAAAGACCCCTATGCCGTGGACGGTCGCTACTTTTCTCCCCTTATCAAATTCGACGATTGGGTACTGGCCACGAAGGCGGAAGAGCGCGAGAAACTGGCACAGAGCGTAGGGGGGGCGGCGCGAAGTTTGGACGAGTATCTGGACGCGTTGACCCACGCCTTCGAGGCGGCCCGTTCCGGCGGCGCCGTAGGTATCAAGTCGCTGCTCGCCTACCGTCGAACTCTGCTCCATGCCCGGCCAACGAAGGAGGAGATCGCGCCGCTATTCGCCCGGACCGAACTTACGGGCGAGGAAGCTCGCGCGTTCGAGGATTTCATGTGCCACGCCCTCGCGGAGCGGGCCGGCGAATTCGGTCTACCGTTTCAAATCCACGTCGGCTACGGCTCCTGGCAGCGGAACATTGTCGCCGACGCGAATCCGGTACTATTGAATCCGCTCATCGAGAATCACCGCAACACGCACTTCGTCTTACTACACGGAGGCTATCCCTTTATCGGTGAGATGGCGACATTGGCCAAGAACCATCCCAACGCGTACCTCGAATGCGGTTGGCTCGCCTACATCGCCCCAGCCGCCTACCGGCGTGCGATGGGCGAGTGGCTGGACAGCGTCCCCGCGAACAAGTTGCTCGCCTTCAGCGCGGACTGCGTTTGCATCGAACAGACCTTCGGGGCGCTGCTCTTCACGCGCCGTCTCTTGGCGCAGGCGCTCGCCGAAAAAATCGAGCAAGACGGTTGGACCGAATCCCTGGCCCAAAACGTGGCGGGGCGGCTCATGGCGCAAAACGCCGTCGAGCTTTACCAACTGAAAGCTGCCCCAGAGAAACCTAGCAAAACCCGCGCCGCCGCCGCTCGGTGAACGCCGTCTGATTGGTACTGCTCTGAGTTTCGGAAAAGAGGCCTCCTGCCCCGCGCCGAGCAGACTTATCACAAGTTCAATCGCCTTTAGCTTCTGGCGTCCAGCCGATGATCTGAACTTTGTGTCAGTGTAGCTAATACGAAATGAAACGCGATACTCGGGTGTTCTAGTGCCTAAGGAGCGCCTTGTCGCCGATCCTTCCGTATGTGGGTGGTTTGTGTCGGCCTGAGGGAACGGTGAGGCCAACGGGGAGTAATGCCATCAGGGCGATTGGTGTCAGCGGCCTTTCAACCACGAGGGCTTCTCGTCGCGCGGCTGCCACCATACTGCTTTCTTTAGGTCTCGTGGCGCGGCTGGGCCAGGCCCAAATTCCCTGGACACCCCCCTCCCCACTCAACGGCAACGCTAACAATGGCAGTGGGGATGATTGGTTTCCCGAAGTAACCACCGACGGGAAAGGCACTTGGATTGCCGTGTGGGCTTCCGATGACTTCCTGCAAGAAACGATTGGCCCAGACTATGACATTTTCTTTGCCCGGTCCGTGGACAACGGTTTGAACTGGACGTTTCCCGCCCCGCTCAACCGCAACGCGGCCAGTGATTCCGGGTACGATTACTCTCCGCAATTAACCACGGACGGGGGCAGCACCTGGATCGTGGTTTGGGAATCCGAGGATTCCCTGGGTGGAACGATTGGCCCGGATTCGGACGTTCTCTACGCGCGGTCGGAGGACTACGGGTTGACATGGTCGCCGCCCGCCCCACTCAACGCCACCGCCACCGCCGACGCTGAGGGAGATGAGCGTCCCCAGCTTACCACCGACGGGGCGGGGATATGGCTCGCGATATGGCAATCCTGGAATTCCCTGGGCGGCACGATAGGATCTGACTGGGACATTCTCTACGCACGGTCCATAGATAATGGATTGACTTGGTCACCACCCGCAGCGCTCAACTCCAATGCGACAAGCGGTATTGGATGGGACGGCGACCCGCAATTGACTACGGACGGTACCGGGACTTGGGTCGCCTTGTGGGAATCCGACGAGTCACTCGGGGGCACGATTGGTACCGACGGGGACATACTCTATGCGCGGTCAACGGATAACGGCTTGAACTGGACACCAGCCGCCCCCCTCAACACCAATGCTGAGACGGATACGGGTGGTGACTGGACTCCCCAATTAACCGCCAACGGGGCCGGGACCTGGATCGCAGTTTGGGAATCCGAGGATTCCCTGAGCGGCACAATTGGCACAGACTACGACATACTCTATGCGCGGTCAACGGATAACGGCTTGAACTGGACGCCGCCCACCCATCTCAACACGAACGCTGGCTCCGATACACGTGGGGATTGGACTCCCCAGTTGACCACCGACGGGAATGGGACATGGATCGCGGTCTGGTTCTCCGCGGATTCACTGAGCCTCACTGGGGGAGTGGATTCTGACGTCCTTTACGCGCGGTCAGGTGATTTGGGGCTGACATGGACAACGCCCGCGCTACTCAGTGCCAATGCGACCGGTGGCGGCGGGGCTGATTGGTATGCTCAGTTGACGACGGACGCCTCTGGAACGTGGATGGCGGTGTGGCAATCCAGAGACTCACTCGGCGCTACGATTGGGGGAGATATTGACATTCTCTATGCGCGCTCGGTGGATGACGGCTTGAACTGGACAGGGCCGGCTCCGTTCAACGCCAATGCCTCCAGCGATGGCAGCACTAATGGCGATCCCCAGTTGACCACGGATGGGACCGGGACATGGATTGCCGTGTGGGAATCTGCAGATTCCCTCGGAGATTCGATCGGTCTTGACGGGGACATTCTCTATGCGCGCACAACCGATAACGGGTTGAACTGGACACCACCCGCCCCTCTCAATACCAATGCTGACTCTGATACCGGCGGCGATTGGACTCCCCAGCTAACCACCAACGGGACTGGAACCTGGATAGCAGTTTGGGAATCCGAGAATTCTCTCGGCGGTACGATCGGTACAGATTATGACATTCTCTACACGCGCTCAACGGATAACGGATTAACTTGGACCCCACCCGCTCCACTCAACGCCAATGCCCCCACTGATACCGGGTTTGACGGGGCTCCCGAGTTAACGACCGACATGGCCGGGACATGGATTGCCGTATGGTGGTCCGATGAATCCTTTCAGGGTACCATTGGCACAGACTGGGACATACTCTACGCGCGGTCAGTGGATAAGGGGTTGACTTGGACGGCACCCGCGCCGCTCAACGCGAACGCCATCAGCGACACCGGAGTTGATTGGAATGCCCAGTTAACGACGGACGGGGCGGGAACCTGGATTGTGGTGTGGCAGTCGGATGATTCTCTTCAGGGTACGGTCGGTTCGGATTGGGATATTCTCTTTGCGCGGTCGGGGGATGATGGGATGACCTGGACCGCGCCCGCCCAGCTCAATGCTAACGCCGCCACCGACAGTGGCCATGACGAGCAGCCCCAGCTAACCACGGACCGAGCCGGATCATGGGTAGCGGTGTGGCATTCCGCCGATTCCCTGAACGCCACGATTGGCACAGACTACGACATTCTCTATGCGCGGTCGGTAAACAACGGGTTAACTTGGACGACGCCGGCTCCACTCAACGCCAACGCGGCCAGTGATGTTGGGGGAGATAGCCAACCTCAGCTAACCCGGGACGACGGTGGGAATTGGATCGCAGTATGGCAATCCTGGGATTCTCTAGGCGGCGCAATTGGCGCCGATTGGGACATCTTCTTTGTCAAAGCTGATTTCACAGGGAACATCGCAGGATTCGTTGTAGACGCGTCTACCGGAATCGGATTGACGTGCGCGGCCGTCCGCGTGCGGTCCCAAGACGGTACGCTCGAGCGTGTCGCCACGACAGACCTGAATGGGGAATATCGTTTTCTGAACGTACCCGCAGGTAATTACACGCTCCAGGCATTTTCCCCCGGTTTTGAACCGCAGCTCCTAGTAGCTGCCGTAATCGCGGGTTCCGATACACCGCTGACCTTCAACTTGGTCGTTGGTGCCGGTGAAAGCGACATCGTCGGACTGGTCACGGACGAGAACACAATGCTTCCCCTTGGGGGAGTGGGTGTGACTGCCGAGATTGGGGGAACCATAGTGGCTACCACCTATACCTGTGCTGAAGGCCGGTACGCCTTCTCCGGTCTGGCTGCAAAAGCGACGCTGGTAAACCTGAAGTTTTCTGCTTTTGGCTATGTGGACAAAACCGCGGAAGTGGAACTGGTGCCGGGCGAAATCTTTCAATTCGACGTTCAGTTGAAACCCAAGGCCGAGCTCTCAGGGTCGTTGGTTGGGAACGTCAAAGACGCTGAAACCGGCGAGCCGCTGCCTGAAGTGCGTGTCACCGTTACAAAGGCAGGAATTGGGCAAACGCTATACACCGACAGTCTCGGCCGGTATTACTTTGGTCTGTTAGACCCCGGACACTACGAGATCCACGTGGCTATGGCGGGGTTTGCCGACCAGAGGCGGACGATCGCGGTCTTGCTCGGGACCGTAACTGAGGCCGAAGACTTCTCCCTCGAGTCGATCACGCCTCAATTGTGGGTGTACCCCACCGTGTTTATCGTACCTGCCACGGCCGGCAGTGACCAGATTGCGGTCGAAAACATCGGCCACGGGACACTGATTTGGGACGCGGCGGTCACGGCAGGTTCGGTTTGGCTGTCGGTTGCTACTGCGAAGGTCGTTGGCAACGGTGCGCTTATCGTGACCTGGTCCGAAAATACCTCGTCCGATCCACGTGCTGGTGCTATCGAAGTGTCTGCAGCGGGGGCCATTGACAGTCCGGTTTTGGTCCAGGTCACGCAAACCGGCGCGATTATTCCTCCTACTCCGATTCTCGAGATCTCCCCGCAAGATCTCATTTTCGACCGTGCGGGAGGCACGCATGAAGTCCGGATTACAAATGCCGGTGAAGGAACGCTGATGTGGACGGCTATGGATTCGCCGGACGAAGATTGGCTCGCTCTGAGCTTCGGCAAAGTCACTGGAAATGGAACAATAGTGGCAATCTGTACGCCCAATGCTGGCATACCCAGACGCAATGCTGCCATCCGTGTTGACGCCGAAGCTGCTAGCGGCAGTCCGGCCATCGTACAAGTGTTGCAGCTCGGCGCACCGGAAGACACCGACCGCAACGACGTCGTCAACGCGGTAGACGTGCAGTTGGTGATCAACGAGGCTCTGAGCATCGAGACCGGTTACGACTGCGACGTAGACGACGACAACGATATTGACGCTGTGGACGTGCAACGCGTCATCAACGTCGCGCTCGGCTTGACATGAGAAGCCTATCCCCGTCTCCAATACTTTGGTGAGCGTGCAGTACTGTTGGGGCCTATCGCGGGGCCGCACTCCACTGTCAAATGCCCAACGACGGGAAATGGTGCATCCACAAGCCGGGGTGGTCCAATCCTTCTAGAGTCAATCAGGCAGATTTAATGAACTATAATCCCAATCCGCGAGTGGCGTCATGCTCTCAAAATCGCTCTCGATGGCCACTCCGTATCCGACTTGCTGCAGTGATCCAAGGTCGAGCCTGCCATCTCGGATACGCAGCCGTGCGCTCTTCCCGAACGGCTCATAAAGCGAGGCATGATTCTTCAGCACGTCCCTCAATTCTCGTTCCGACAAGTGGTTCAGCGTTCCACAATAGTGCTGGCCGTTACGTTCGGCGTGGCGGATGCCCAAAACGCTCAACGTACACAAGTCCTCCTGCAGCGGCACCACCGGCTGGTTCGACAAATCTTCTCCGGTCAGCAGAAACCCGCCGCCGCGCTGCTCGTTGTAAAAATCCACGAGCATCCGATTCAGCAGACCTTTGATGATTCCCTTGCAGTTCTTTACGCTGGTGCCGCGATAACCGAATTCCACCGCGCGTTTGAAGGCGTCCAGCCGGTCATCCGATTCATCAATGACGAGCGGGGGCAATCCTACAAATCCTTCGAAACTATGTGTCGCTTCCGGCGTTAGCGTGATACTTCGGTCCATTGGCTGCTCAATAAACAGGACGTGTTTGAACAGATCGCGCAGGGACGGACGCGTGGACACTTCCTCAATCCAACGATGGAGCGCGCCCGTGGTCTTGAAGAGTTCGTTCCCGTCCAAAGATACGCCGTAATCGGGAGGCGCAGTGTTATTCAGCAAAGTTGCGATCTGCTCCAGTCGAACCCGGTCCGTATCTACGTCAGCCGCAATCTTAATCTTGAAGAATCGAATCCCCGCTTGCTTAATCCACGCCTCGAGACTTTGCGGCAGGCCGTCGTCGAGTCTTTCCGCCGCAGGAATATCGGCATCGAGTATAGCGTCGGCCAATCCGACCGTATGACGAATATTTAGGAAGTCGAGCGGAGGGTCGGCCACCGCCGCCGCCACACTCCGACCCGACAGCTCCGAGTGTATCGCTGCTGGACCGATCCCAAGAAGGTTATCTCGAACAAGCCGGTGAAACGTGCATCCCGCGAGACGGGCGGCGGCATCCAGCACAGCGCGCTCGATGATGGACGACCCGAAACTTGCCGTCAGCCCATTCAGACCCGCGCTCGCGGCCGCCCGTCCAACCGTGCGATAGGCTTCATGCCACAACTCGAACGGAGTTCGCAACGCCGCGCCGGAATCGAGGTAGCATCGAGCCCCCATTTGCGAAACTTGCAGCAATTCCTCGATGTTCTGCCGGTAATTCTTCGCCGGCGATTTGTCGAACCACTTCGGCGGCAGAATGTCGCCGCTTACGCCTTGGGCGGTGTTTCCGTTCGGGTCTCTCGCGATGAGCCGCGTGTGGAGTATGGGCGTGGCCACCAGGCACGCGTTGCCATACCGAAACGGCAAACGCATGTGAAGGTTCCGTAGGAAGAAGTCTATCTGTTCAATGGCCAGATGCAACAGGGACATAGGGCAACCTCAATCTACGCGACCCGAGTTCAGTTTGTCCTGAGCGTTGAACCTGATTCCAGCTTGAGATATATTGCGGCTTGGAGCATGAAAGTATATGGCACGAATTGAGATTGGAAAGTACTTGGCGGCAGACACCCGGGTCTGTGCCGGAAGGCTCATTTTCAAAGGCAGTCGGATCTTGGTTTCGGACGCGCTCGAACTCGTGCACGCTGGCTATTCCGCTGAGGCCATCGCTCGCCAGTACCGGGGCATAATCAAGCCGGCCGCTGTTCGCGAAGCACTGTCTCTCACTCGGCGCGGAGTCGTGAAAGAAGTTCCGGTGAAGAGCCGGACAGCCGCGTGATCGTTCTGGACCATAATATCCCCGAAGGCCAAGCCGACTATCTCCGCCAGTGGCGGCTCCACTTCGCACAGATTGGTTTTGACGTGGGGCGTCCAGAATGGGACGATGAACAAGAAATCCTTCGATATTTTCACTCTGCGAAGGACGTAACATTCTTCACCCGTGACCTCGGCTTCTTCCGTCGCAGATTATGCCACCCAAATTATTGCCTTGTCGTGTTAACCGTCCCGCTGCTGAAGACGGCGCTCTACATCCGCCGATTCCTGAGGCATCCGGCATTTAGTACTAAGGCCAAGCGTAGGGGGAAGGTAGTAAGATTGTCTACCGAAAAGTTGGTATTCTGGCAGTTGAAGCGTGAACAAGTTACCGCTCTTCCCTCGTAGTAGGCCCCGTGGGCAAACACCGTTTCTTCTACCAATGTTCGTCCCGCGATGGTTACAGATGCCCGGTGCCTTCGTAGACCACCCCGAGAGCGATCGTCGTGTTTTCGTTGCTGCCTTCGGCTTTTGCAGGGAGTTTGAGGAGCAGGTTCTTAGCGCCTTCCGCGCCATCGCCGAGACGGGGGAATTCGCCTTCAGGCGATTCGACCGGTTGAAGGTTGAGGTTGCGCGGATGTTTTTCCGGCGTGCCTTCCATGCTCAGCTTCGCGAGCTGATCGTGGTCCATCACCGCGTTCGCGTCTTTATCGAGATTCGCCGGAATCAACAATGCGAACGTGGCGAAGGGCGACGTGCCCATGTGATTACCGTCCTGAGGTTGTAACCCGATCCGCAAGGTATAGACTCCTTTCGTGATTTCGTTGTCTTTGAAATCGCGCCGCGGCTGATGCACTTGGACGACGCCCAGCATGGTGCCCTCTTTAATGGCATCCGGACCGCTCTTTCCGGCCGCGACCGGGATCGCATCTCGGAACCAGAACTCGAATGCAGGGCCCTCGCCGGTCTTCAAACACACCACCTCTTTCGTCAGTATGGCGCGAACCGAGTCCGACACTTCGGCCGGCGGAGCTTTCTCTCCCTTTTCGACAGTTAACGGCGCAGCCGAGGCGGCCATTCTCAACAAAAGCACAAGGCAAGCCGCTAACACGGTCAAAAACGATTTGCGACGAACTGGCAGGTACATCACACAAATCTCCCATCCATTTTGAGAACACTACCATAAATACGACTCGAAATCCGTATCTGTCGCGCTGAGACAAGTCCCCGTGTCATGCTGAGTCCGCCGTGGCGGATCGAAGCTTCTCTCACCACACCGCCTCTTCTTCCTCGAGGGATAGCCTTCGATGCCCTTCACATTTCATCCTTCATCCTTCCATTCACAAACAGCGGGTTCGGAAATCGCCTGGGACTTCCGAACCCGTGTCTTGCTTTGGTCTGGTTTTTACGAGCGCGATTTATCGTTCAAAGGTGGCGAGGAACGCACTACGACGGTCAAAGTCGTTCCAGGTCGCTTCCAGGCCTTGTCCCTTGAAACTCGAGAGAGTAGTGAACGCGGGCAGCGCATCCTTCACGTCCGTCAAAGGCGGATAGTATGCGGTTTCATTGCCGCAGACGTGGTCCTTGTCGCCCAGGCACCGCGTCGAGACTTCCAGCTCATCGGTTTTGACCGACGCGCAGCCCTGCTTGGCGCACGTGCCCAGATTGGCCTCGATGGCGCTGGTCTGAACGTCGGCCACGTTGCACACCACGCGGCCGCCCAACGTCTTCGCCATGGCGACCAGCGTGTCACGCTGAACTGCGGTGGCCTTCTCGTCAACAATCAAAATGGAATCAGCGCGGCAGCCTTCGTCTTGAACATTGCCCAAGGTTCGGTCCGCGCGCACTACCGCGATGACCTTCAGGCCATCCAGTGCCACCTCGTTCCACGTACCGTGGTCCACGACCCAGGTCAGAATCGCTTCCCGGCCGGATTGGCCCACTTCGGCGTTGGCAAAGCACGGACCCGTGAAGACATCACAAGAGCGAACCTCCAAGTACTTGCCTGTGATTGTCGGCGCGGGTGTCTCCGCGAATACGGGCAAGACGGACAGACATGTAATTACTAAGAAGCTTAAGGCTCTCATCAGCTTCTTCCTCCTTATTCAAGTGCTAACAGGATTCTCACAAGTGGTAGCTACGCGCCAATTTACACGTGTCTGGATGGCGCCTACCGAACTAATCCTGAAAACACTGCCGGCGGGGTGAACATTCCATCGTGTCCACCGCCTTGCCGTCCGGTCCGATGCCGTCGTGGGTCTTCGCGCACCAGAAGATGCCGCTCGAAAATTCGTCAATTTCGAAAGGGTCGGGCTTATAGAACATCTCTTTATTGCGTATGTACTTGCAGGCAACATGCCGAGCCGGTTTCGATTCTTGTTCTGCCATGACCTCAAGTCTCCATGGGTTTGCCGGTCGCCGCTAACACTGCGCGCTTCACGGCGACGCGCACCAGTTGCGCCTTGTAGCCGTTCTGGCTGAGCGGTTTGGCCCCCGTGGCCGCAGTCTCCCCGCACTCGGCCGCGGATTCCTCGGTCACATTCTTACCGTCCAGCGCTTTGGCCGCACTGGGCACGTCCCACGGGACCGGGGCCACGTGACCCAGCACGACCCGGACGTCGCTCGCCGTCTCGCCGTCCAGATTGAAAGCCACCGCAGCCGCGACCAGCGGCCAATCGAGCCCTTGCCTCTCGCGTACCTCATACGTCGCGTTTTTCAGGTTCGAAATGGGTACCGTGACGTGCGTAAGAATCTCGTTGGGCTGCAGCCCGTACTCTCGCTCCGACTCGCTCTTGGGCGTTTGGAAAAACTCGCCCGCCTTGATTTCGCGCGATTTTCCTTGCGGCCCCTGCACCGTGATCGTAGCGCCCAGTGCAATTAGGGCCGGAGCCAGGCTGGAAGGATTGACGAAATAGGCCGGGCCGTCGTTCCCGAAAATCGCGTGGTAGCGATTGTCGCCGTCCTTCACCAACGACTTCCCGTTTTGCTGGGCCAGCAGACCCAATCCTGCGCGGTAGTACCAGCACCGGGGCCGCTGGCACAAATCGCCGCCTACCGTCCCCTGGTTGATGATCTGCGAACTGCCCACGCCACGGGCCGCGGTTATCAGAGCCGGATAGTGCTTCTGGATGTGCTCGTTTTCGATCAGTTCCGCGAGCGTAGCCATCGCGCCGATTCGGACTTGTTTCTCATCCGCTTCGATACCTTGGAGGTCCTTTATATTCTTCAGGCTGACGACGCGCTTGGGGGCTGCGACCCACTGTTTCATCGAGGTGACCAAGTCGGTCCCGCCGGCCAAGACCTCGGTCTCGTCCCACTCGGAAGCGAGGAGCGCCACCGCTTCCTCGACGGTGTTGGGATTTGCGTACTCGAACGAATTCATGCTACCGCTCCTCCTTTCCCCAGCGCCGCCAGCACGCGGTCCGGTGTAAACGGCATAATCGGCACGCGCACGCCGATGGCATTCGCAATCGCGTTGGATATCGCCGCACCGGGCGAAATTACCGGCGGCTCACCCAACCCGATGACACCCCGGTCGTCATAACCCGGTCCGGTCATCATGTGCACCTTCAGCTTGCCGACATCTGCGAGACCCGCCAGTTTGTAGAACTCCATGTCCGGATTCAGCATCCGGCCGGTCACCGGGTCATAGATCGCCTCCTCGTACAGCGCGTACGTGATGCCCATGATCATCCCGCCGTAGACCTGGCTTTCCGCCGTCTTCAGGTTCACAATGAGCCCGCAGTCCTGCACCGCGACCATCTCGTTGATCCGCGCCACGCCGGTCTCAATATCCACCGAAACGTCCGCCATCTGGACTCCGCCAACCCCGCTCTCGGTCAATTTCGTCCCGTCTTTCGGGTCTTTGCTTCCCTTGGTATTGATCGGCATCTGCCCCAGGAGCGAACAGGCCTTCTCCCAGGTCATGGACTTCGACGGATTGTCCGCATCGAAAATCTTGCCATCCCGCGCAACCAGTCTGTCTACGGGTACTCCCAACTCGGGAGTGACTTTGTCCAACACGATGTTCAACGCCTGCGTCGCAGCGTCTCGCGCGGACGAACTCACTCCGCCCACGGTCGTACTGCCGCCGGAAGCGCCATCGTTCGGATACGCGTTGCTACCAATGTTGACCTTCACGCGTTCGAGAGGAATGCCGAGCGTTTCGGCGACCACGATACCAATTACTGTTCTCGTCCCCGTTCCGAGATCCTGCGTGCCTATCTTCGCATCCACCGATCCATCCGGGTTCACCGTCAAATCGCAGTTCGAGCCGTGTCCGCCGCCGCCCCATTGGTGCAACGCCATGCCCAGGCCGCGCTTGATCGGGCCGGCCGTGGGATCGCCGCGCGGATGTGCCTTGCTCCCGTAATCAATCATCTCCGCCGCTTTGGTCAGTTCGTCGCGGTACACGTCGGGGCGACCAGTATACTGGAGATTCTTCATGAAGAATTCGAGCGCGTCCATTCCGAGCTTCGCGGCCATGTCCTCCAAGGCGCTCATGGTAATCAGGCAATTCTGCGGATGGCCGGGCGCGCGCCAAGCGCGCTGCGAACCCCGATTCACGGGAACGCCGCGACTAACATTCCGAATCACCGGTACGCCCGTGAAGACATACGGCATATCCGGCGCTTTCCCGCCGCCCTTTCCACCCGAAGCGAGCATGTCCGAGTCCCACCCCGTGACCGTTCCATCCTTCTTGGCCGCCACCCGAACTTTTCCATACACCGAAGGACGCGCCCCCGCGATCATCAGTTCCTGGTCGCGGTCCAGCATGAATTTCACCGGTTTGCCCGTCTGTTTCGCCAGTTGCACACAAATCTGACCCCACTGGTCCGCGCCAAATTTCGATCCAAAACCCCCGCCCATGTACTGACATTCCACGTGGACCTGACTGGCGGGAACGCCCGCGGCGTCGGTCACGCTACCCGCGTAACCCGAGACGTTCTGAGTTGTCGCCCAGACGTACAGGTCGCCGCCCCGAAATTCCGCCGCTTGTCCATGCGCCTCAAGGCAACAATGAGTGATCGGAGAGGCCCCGTAGTATCCTTCCGAGACGACTTCCGCAGACTTGAACGCCTCGTCCACACCCGCCGCATCCGGGACTTCCTTCTTCGAAGGTTCGCCGCTCACTTTGGCCGGATCTCGGTCATCCACGTTATGCGGCAGAACTTCATACTCCACCTTAATCTTATTTACGGCTTCGCGGGCGATTTCTTCGGTGGACGCGGCCACCACCGCGACCAGCGTGCCGGCGTAGTTGACCTCCGTGCCCGGTTCCACGCTCCATACCTGCGCGACGCCGTTCACCGCTTTCGCGGCGCTGACATCTATGCCGCTGACCTTGGCTGCGCCGTGGGGCGCCCAGAGCGCCTTGGCGAACAGCATGTTGGGTAAATTCGTGTCGTGAGTATATTTGGCGGTGCCGGACGCCTTCGCGGGACCGTCCAATCGGTCAAAACGCTTGCCCAGAAGTTGCCGCTGATCGGGCTTGGGCCATGCCGTGCTTGCCATCACGCGCCTCCTTTCATCGCCTTCGCGGCTTCCAGTACCGCTTCCGTGACGCCCATATAAGTGCCGCACCGGCAGAGATTCCCGCCCAAGCCGGCGCGGATGTCCTCGACCGTCGGATTCGCGTGTGCGTTGACAAACGCGGTGCAAGCCACCACGAATCCCGGCGTGCAGAAGCCGCACTGCTGCGCGTCATGGTGTACAAATGCCGCCTGCATCGCGCTGAGCTGTTCGGGCGTGCCCAACCCTTCGATGGTCGTGATCTTGTGTCCTTGCGCCTCGATGGCAAGCAGCGAACACGAATAGATTGCCTTGCCGTCCAAGAGTACCGTGCAAGCCCCGCAGGTCCCACGGTCGCACACTTTCTTCGCGCCGGTCAGATCGAGCCGGTTACGCAACACGTCGAGCAGCGTGACGCGCGGCTCCACCTTGACTTCTTGTGACTTGCCGTTAATCTCCAGCGTGATCGAGACTTCGCCGGGACCGACAATCCCTGGACTTCCTTCCGCAGCCGCCGCCTTGCCCCGCTTGCCACCGGGTATCAGACCGCTCGCCACGGTACCCGCGCCCAGCGTAGTAAGGAAACTCCGCCGCGAGATGCCCGTGCCGGTCTTACGCTTTCCTCCGTGAGGCATGATTACCTCCTTCCACCTTCAAAAACACCGTTCAAGCTACTGTACAAAAACATCCTAATCTTGAAGATATTATCACCCACTTGCGATACCCCATAATTCGAGTGGCCCAAGCCGATTCCACTCTACAATAAACTTCGCGAATTCTCACAAAATTTCCACCCGAACCAAGCCAGTCCCACCGACTGGTCCCACGATACGCATCCCGCCGACACATACCACCATCACCCCACCCCGCAGACCGCCAAGAAGGCCGGCCAGTCCACACGGTCCATACCGTCCATTCTGTCCATCCACTCCAGTCCGACCCTTCCCATCGGCCACCCAAAACAATCGATAATTGAAGATCCACAATTGAAAATCACACCGCCCCTGCCTCTAGGGCCCCTTCAGCCTTCGGTCTACAGCCTTCTCTTACCCTTTGTCCTTTTGGTCCTTTCCGTCCTTGCTGTCGTTGTTGTCCTTGGTGTCCTTTTCGGAATAAACCCCGGATTGACCAAGTTCCAGTCTAAGCTTACAATTCCACTCGTGCGCGCGGGACTCGACCTCTGATGAACCTATACCAAAAGGCAATGGAACTGCTCAACCACGCTCGTCCCTTCGCCTTCGCGACCGTGGTCAAGTCCTCCGGCTCGACGCCCCAGAAAGCCGGCGCGCAAGCCATCTTCGAACCCGGCGGCGCCATCTGGGGAACCTTGGGCGGGGGCTGCCTCGAGGCCGAGGCCCGCCGCCGCGCGTTGCTTGCCCTGGATGAACATTGCCCCTGCGTCTTCGATCTCAGCCTCGACGACGACTACGGCTGGGACGACGGACTCATCTGTGGCGGCAAGGTTCGGATTTTCGTAGACCCCGACGTGCGCAAGAACGCCGCCGCATACCAATCCGCGCTCGAGGCCATCGCTCGGCGCGAGCGCGGCGTCCTGGTCACCGCGCTCGGCAACGCCGACCAACTGTCCGGCCAAGTCCGCTGGCTGACCGAAACTTCCCTGAACGGGGAATGCACGAGTTTGAATCCCGCCCTACTCCTCGAGTGCATGATGGACGAGAAGCCGAGGCTCATCCGTCAGGAAATCGAACTGTACGTCGAGCCGATAATTCCTTCTCCGCGATTGATCATCGCCGGCGCCGGACACGTGGGCCAAGCCACGGCCCGCCTGGCCGCGCAGGTCGGCTTTGACGTAACCGTGCTCGACGACCGCACCAGTCTTACCGACCCCGCGCTTTATCCGAACGGCGTTCGCACGATCTGTGGTGACATCGCAGCGGAGGCCACCGCACGCCTCGCGCCGGACAGTTATCTCGTCATTGTCACTCGCGGTCATCGCCACGATGCCGACGTGCTGGCCGCGTGCGTCAACCTCCCGGCCCGATATCTCGGCCTGATCGGGAGCCGCCGCAAGATTCTCCTGCTTCGCAAACGTTTTCTCGAAGACGGCGTCTGCGACGAGGCCCACTTCGAACGTGTTTTTTCACCTATCGGACTCGACATCGGCTCGCTGACCGTCGAAGAGATCGCCGTAAGCATCGTGGGTCAACTAATCTCGGTGCGGCGCAACCACACTGTTCCCGGGGTGGCACCGTCAAACTCGCTTGACTGCGCCGAAGAATCCAATCTCGGGGGCCGCGACTCAATCTCAAATCTCAAATCTCAAATCTCAGATCTGAACTGTGCCGAAGAACCCAATCTCGAGGTGCCACAACCATGCTCGTTTGACTGTGCTATCCCCGAGCTACCAAGCCGAAGTGCGCCATGATCTCCGGAATCCTCCTCGCCGCCGGCGAATCCCGCCGCATGGGTGTCCAAAAGCTCCTGCTACCCTACGGTGGCAAAACCATGATCGAGCACATCGTGGACGAGGCC
>JACQVH010000217.1 GCA_016209895.1 Candidatus Hydrogenedentota bacterium
GCTGTCTCCCATGTTACCGAAGACCATGGCCTGGACGTTCACCGCCGTGCCCCAATTGTCCGGCAGATTCTCGATGCGGCGATACGCCACGGCCCGCTTGCCCATCCAGGATTGGAAAACGGCTTTAATACCGCCCCAGAGCTGCTCTTCGGGATCGTCGGGGAATTCCTTGCCCAACGTCTTCTTAATGATTTGCTTGAATTCGACGCAGAGTTTCTTCAGGTCGTCAGCGGTCAACTGGGTGTCTTCCGTGACGCCGCGCCCTTTCTTCATGTGGTCCATGGCGTGTTCGAGTTGATGCCGCACGCCCTTATTCTCTTCCGGTTCGATGCCGGCCGCCTTTTCCATGACTACGTCGGCGTACATGGTCATTAGCCGACGGTAGGCGTCGTAAACGAAGCGTTCATCTTTCGTCAGGGCGATGAGACCCGGAATGGTCTTCGACGTCAAGCCGACGTTCAGCACGGTCTCCATCATGCCCGGCATGGACTGCCGCGCGCCGGAGCGCACCGAGACCAACAGCGGGTTGGCCGGATCGCCGAATTTCTTGCCCATGATCTTCTCGACCCGGGCCAGCGCGTTCTTCACGTCTTTCACGAGGGTCTGAGGCAATTTGCCGTTATTGCCGTAGTAACCCGTGCAGACTTCGGTGGTAATCGTGAATCCGGCAGGCACCGGGATGCCGAGGTTGGACATTTCCGCCAGATTTGCCCCTTTGCCGCCGAGCAATTCCTTCATCGTTCCGCGGCCTTCCGCCTTGCCGCCGCCAAAAAAATAGACGCTCTTCTTTGCCATCACTGACACTCCTTTATGATGTGGTGGGGAATCGCTGCGGCGCACCGACCATTTTCCGAATTCCCAGCACGCGGTACGTAGCTCACCTTCCCCCTACGTAATACTCCGCTCCCTCTCATCGGCTCACAGGTGGTCGGAAGCGAAGTCCTTCCATACGGAAAAAACAGAGTAAATATACAAGAGCCGGCGCAAAGGGATCAAATTCGAGTCTGGAACTCAAGAAATCAGGGATGACGAACTACAACCCTGATACGCGAGATTCTTCACTTCGTTCAGAATGACAAAGGGGCGTGTTCGGACACAGGGTTTAGACGGCACTCCGCTGTGCTCCGTGCCTTACTACGAACGTGTTATCTCACGAGTCGGGGTCCAAAAGGATTGAAGGGTCGCGTCGAACTGGAGGGTACGGCCGCAGACGGGTCCACGAACTCGATGCCTTCGGGACGGTAAGGAAAGTTCGGGCCGGCCCAGTGGCGAGCCTTCATGAATTCGACTGAGCCATCGAGCCAGAGAACATTGCCGCCGCCGGGAATGTGGTTGAATTCCGGCGTTGTATTTGGCATTTCCAAATAGGTTATGTCCCACATGACGGGCACTTTCGGTATCCCGTATTCGAGTGGAGGAAGGGTGACGGGCGCGGCGGTGTAAGCGCCAAGATAGTCGTAGCTGGTCCGCAGACTTCCCGACGCTCTGAGTTCGGTGGTCAACGCTTCGATCTTGACGTCGTCATCATGGCTATCGGGGCCTGACGGACAGAGAAGAACACGACTCTCGCCAACGTACGCTGCAACGAACTCTGTCAAACAATCGGCGTTCCCATTTCCACCGCTCCAAGGCAGTTGTCCGTCGTGTTCGTCGGCGTACATGTGGAATGCGATCCCGAGTTGGGACAGGTTGCTGAAACACGACGCACGGCGGGCGCCTTCCCGTGCCCGTGCCAGCGCGGGCAACAAGATGGCGGCCAGTATGCCGATGAGCGCAATGACGCCGAGCAGTTCAAGCAACGTGAATCCCCCAAGGCGCTGAACAAGTCTCTTCCCGCAGCATGAGTTGCCCATCATTTCTTCACCTCGGTCCAGTGCAACTCCTGCACGCTTGCATCAGCGGCCAGGCGAAGATACGCCACGATTCGGCTGCGGTGCAGGGGTATATCGTCGTAACGAAGTTCGCCGACTGAGACTAATCGGAACGTGGACGGCTGTTCTCCTGGTATGACCTCGACGGAGAAGTTCCCGTCGCCCAAAGGCGTAGCCGTCTCGCCTCGATAGCCGGGATTGGCGTGGAGGGCGGCCGCGGCTTTGTCGAGGCCAGCCTCGGCCAGATTCAAGGAAATGGCCACATGCTCCGCGCGTTTGGACTCGTCGAGGGAGATATTCAGCGCGCGGAGCAGCGCCGCCGCAAACATCGTGATGATCGCGAGATAGCCTACGACGACGAGAAGCGCAACGCCCTGATCACGAGCGCTGCTTGTCGGACTGGGGTGAGACCTCCGACCCTGCCCAATTCGTAATCGAGCCTTGTCCGCCTCCGGTGGACTCGTAATCGGAACTCGTAATCGAGAATCGTAATCGAGTCTCGTAATCAAGTCTCGTGCTCGTGCTCGATTGCCCATCGGATTATCGAACCTCCAGTCCGCGCAACGTCCCCACAAACTTCAAGGGCGTTGCAGACCCCAACTTGGCGTTCTGCGCCTTGGGCGTAATTTCCATCGAAGCCGTGCGCGCTTCTGAAGAATCGGGCGGTACAAACGAAAACTCGATCGTGTCCAATTCCATCGCATAGGTCGTGCACGATTCCAAGCTTATCTGGCCCGCTTCTTCACGGACCATCACCCGGCTCATCCGATTCGGCGCAGCAATAGGACCGAACACCACGAATTTCTTTGTATTCGACGGCGCATCGTCCGGTCCCAGGGCCAGAATCACGGATTGATCGTTCGTCGTGTACTGGCCGAGCTGCGGCGTGACCGCATAGGCGCGGTGCGCGGCGTCCGCGAAATCCTGGCCGAGAGTACGCATGACCTGAAGCGTGTCGAGGCGACGCGTGCCGGTTTTCGAGATACGCAGCGTGCTCACGAAAATACCCGCGGCAAGATTGATCAGGATGGAAAGCAAGGCGACGTAGGCCAGGACTTCGAGGAGGGACATCCCGGAATCGGGTCTCGGGTCTCGGGTACTCATTGCTCGTTGCTCATTGCTTGTTTCGGGTTTGGGTCATTCATGACTGATCACCTGCGGCCTTTGTCGGCGATTAGGGTGGTGAGCTGCTTTTCGATCATCCGGCCGTCACGGCTGGCCCATTCGAGGCTCACGATCACTTCTTTCAGACCGGGTGTCCCGTCGGGATAGTCCCGAATGGAGACTCGAGACGTCACGTTGACCAATTCGTCCAGAGCCGGCGTGCGGCTGACGAAGTATCTTCCATCGGTGTTAACGAGTTCGGCGTACGGCAAGGCACGCAAGCTTTCGATCTCGTTCTGGAGCGTCTGCTGGACAATCGCCAACTCGCGCAGGAAATCCGTCTTCTGGAGGCTGTAGTGAAACATTTGAAACGCCCCGAAGAGACCGATGGTCACGATTGCCAAAGCGCCAATCAGTTCGATGAGGGAGAAACCCAATCTGGAAGCGCCAACTTTCGTGCGAAGTGACGCCGTAAGGCGTTTTCGGTAGAACCGACGATTACGATGCGGTGAGCTCGCCACAGTATTCACGTTTTGTCTCCGGGGGGCAGTACACGCTGGAGCTCTTCCATAGTGGTAATTCCCTGTCTCACTTTTTCGAGCCCGTCGTTCAGCAGCGTCGCCATCCCGCATTTTACTGCGACTTCGTGAAGCGTTCGCGTCCGCGAACGTTGGAGGACGAGGTCGCATAGAGTCTCGTTCGTCAGTAGTAGTTCGCCAATCGCCGTGCGGCCGCGGTAACCGATTCCCTGACAGGCCTCGCAGCCGGCGCCACGCTGAAAACGAAATTGATCGTCCAGTCCGAATCGAGCTAACAATGCCGGGTCCGGAGCGTAGGTCTCCAGGCAGTGCGGGCAATTGCGGCGGACCAGCCGCTGCGCCAAGACACCCGATACCGAGGACGCGAGCAAGAACGTTTCGACGCCCATATCGAGCAGACGCGTGAAAACTCCCGCCGCCGTGCCGCTATGGATCGTACTGATAACCAAGTGACCCGTAAGTCCGGCTTGAATCGCGGTGTGCGCCGTCTCCGGGTCGCGTATCTCGCCGACCATGATGACTTCGGGGTCCTGCCGCAAAATCGCCCGCAGCGCGTTGGCAAACGTGAACCCCGTATCGGGTCGAATCTCGGTCTGGGCGATCCTGCCCAAGCGGTACTCGACCGGGTCCTCGATGGTCACAGTATGCGTCGCGTTCTTGCGGCCCTCGATAAGCTCCTGCAGCAGCGCGTAGATGGTCGTCGTCTTCCCGCTGGAACTGGGACCGGTCAGCAACACCGTGCCCTGCGGACGCGCAAGCAATTCGCGAAGCTGAGCCACGACCAGCGGAGCGAAGCCGAGCGCATCCAGACGCAACAATTGATCCTGCAAACCCAGCACGCGTACGACGGCCTTCTCGCCGTAAACGGTCGGAAACGTCGAAACGCGCATCGCCTGTGCGCCGGAGGTCTCCTTCGGCTCGATGCGACCGTCCTGCGGCACATCTCGTTGATACACTACCAACTTCGCCAGAATCTTCAGGCGCGCGATGATCCTTGGGTGGTGGTCCTTGGAGATTCTCGCAACGTCGTGCCGCATCCCGTCCACACGGAACCGGATATACAAGGCGTCTTCCAAAGGCTCAAAATGCACGTCGCTGGCATGGTGCGAAGCCGCTTCCGTCAGAATAGCATCTACCGCCGAAATGACGCCGCGCTCTCCGGATTCGAGGTGAGCGGACGCGACGCCTTCAATCAAGCGCAGCGAGGCCGCGGGCGACGACACGCTACTCGTTTGACTATCCTTGGCGATGACTCGAAGGTGTGACATTTGCTCCTTCCTCACCAGCCCGCTTGGTTAACGATGTCCGACATGGTCATCACCATGATGAATAGCGTGCAATGAAACCAGAACACCCCGCACGCAAGTATGACGACGCCCAGCGGTGAAATTATGTCCAAGAGAATGCGACTGGTCTTCGCGGCTTGACGCTGGTAGAGTTGGGCAACGCGCCCCAGCGCCTCAGGAAGCAGGCCGGAACTTTCGCCCAGTGACACAAATCCCCGGAAGGCGGTCGGCACATTGATCTCCCTTGCCAAGGCGTTCGTCAATGTCGAGCCGCGTAACACCCGTTGGCGCACGCGTTGAAGCATCGAGGCAAAAATCGGATTGAGGTCCAACGCTGCTGCGTCTTCGAGCGCTTTGTCCAGCGGGACCCGTGCGGCCAGCAATTGCTCGAGGACGAGGGCCACGTGCCCCAGATTCTGCCGAATGATGATGCCTCGCAGGAAAGGAATGGACAGACCAATCCATCCGGCCGCTCCCGCCACGTTACCTCGGGCCCGAACCAACTTCGCCAAATACCAACTTGTAACAATCAGAAATGCCAACCCCATCGCGAACGCGAGTACATCGCCGGAGCCGATGCGAGTCATGAACCCAGACACGACCCTCGCAAACCACGGCAGACGGGCGCCGAATTCCGCGTACAAATCGAAGAATACCGGCCAGAGCTTGACGAACGAAAACGCGACAATTGTCACTTCAACCGCTAGAATTGCGCCCAAATACAGACAGTAGTATTTGAGCCGGTTTCGGAACGCCCCCGCACGCTGGAGCAGCACTTCCAATTCGGGAAAGACCTCGGCCACCCTACCGGCCTTTTCGCCCGCCTGGACCAAGTCCACGTAGAAGGGCGGATAGAAGCGTGGACGGCGGCGCATCGCTTCGGTCATCGAGTAGCCGGCCGCGAGGTCGTCGGCCAACGCGAGTAGGATACTCTCGACCCGGCGGTTGGGGGCGTCCAGCGCAGCCGAACGGAGCGCTTCCACGATGGAAGCATGTTGGCGCAAGATTCCCTTTAGGTGCCATGTCACGGCGAGCAAGTCTTTCCGGCGCTTCTTCGGGCGCATGTAGAGCGGTCCGGTCCAGTAAGACGCCGGGGCCCTGGGCACGACCGTTCCACGCCGTCTCCCAATCAGACCCGGCCGGCGCGCGTAAACTCGGGGCGGCCACTCCCCTCGCAAGAGGCTTCCTAAATCGGCGCGCAGTAAGTCTCGCCAGTTCATTAGCCGCTGATCACATCGCTAAGAGTAAAGATCGGAAGGTACATCCCGATCACTACCGAACCCACTACTAACGCCACCAGGATCAGGATGACCGGACCCAGGAGCACCACCATCTGTTGTTCTTTTCCCGCCAATCTCTGTTCATAGGAAATGGCCAGGTCAAACAAGGTATTTTCGACATCGCCCCGCGCGTCGCCCGCCGCGAGCATCCAGCAATAGCTGTGGTCGAAGTAGCGGGTCTCCGCCAACGCGTCCGCAAGCCGCGTCCCGCCCTCGATATTCTTGGCCGCATTGTTCGCCGCGCTCCGGAGGACCTCGTTGCCGGCCGCGGACCCGGCCAAGTCAAAGCTTTCGGGCACAGGCACCTTGCTCGAAAGGAGCAGCGCGAGCGAGCGGCTGAACCGGGCCACGGACGCGGCAAAGTGAATCTTGCCGAGGATGGGAATCTTCAGTTTGAGTCGGTCAATATGGTGCCGGCCCCCCTGGGTGCGACGGAGAAGTTTCCAGCCGATCACAATCGCAGACACTATAACGAGAATGGCAGCGACCACTCCGGGCAGGTTATTCCTCAACACGTTGGAGACGTCCAGCCAGAAGCGAGTCAACCACGGCAGTTTCGCGCCGAATTCCCCAAATATGTCCGCGAAAACCGGGATCACCTTGGTCATGAGGAAACCCAGGAGCAAGAGACTGGCAATGAGAATGAGAACGGGATAGGCGACAGCTTCCTGGATGGCATTTTTGACCTCGACCATCCGGGATGAATGCGCGGTCAGCATAGCCAGCACCCCGGACAGGTTCCCGGTCCGCTCGCCCGCCCGCAGCACGGTTCGGTGGATGGCGGAAAAGCTCTCGGGATGCCGGTTCAGGGATGTTTCCAACGTGTTGCCGGCTTCCAGACTGCGCCGGATATCTTCGAGGATGGGCCGTAAGCGGCGGCTGTCAATGTCCTGGGAGAGGATTTCGAGCGCGGGCGCCATGGGCAATCCGCTGCGCACGATGGCCAGCAATTGCTCATTGAACAGGTCCACGTCTTCCCAGGTCAGCGCGGGTTTTCGCCGCAGGAACCCGCGGGGCTTCCCGACTTCTTCGACGAAACTGACTTGGACACCCTGTTGGCGCAGCCCAGCCGCGACCTCGGCAGCCGATTCCGCCTCCTGGGCGCCGTCTATGGGCCGTCCGTCCGGGTCCACTGCCCGGTACTTGTATAAGGGCATTTCACGTCCTTCCTGGCGGGTGGGCGGGTCTCGATAGTCGCCATGAATAAATGGCAGATGACCGCAAAAGCGATCATTTCGATTGCGGATTGTACCGATTGTGGATTGCGGATTGTACCGATTGCGGAGTGCCAATTATGGATTCCGCAGCGGGCGATGGGCTTGCCGGAACAGTAACCCAGGAGGACTTACAACTAGCAGCTAATCACGCCAGCATATCCAATAACTGAAACCGGGACGCATACAGTCGCTCGGCGAAAATCACGATGCAACGCTTCAGGAAGTCATAGCCAAAATCATGATCTTCGTGGCAGAAGGCGCGTAACTTTTCCGTGTCCAGGGCGACCGCTTCCACCGGGGTCAAGGCGCGGGCATCGAAGCACCATCTGTAAGGCGGCACCAACCACGACCAGCCCACCACGCTCGGCGCTTCGACGGTTTGCACGGAGACCGGCCCCCGACTCGCGTCGAAAATCTCGATCGCAACGCGCCCCTTGGAGACCAGGTAGAAGCGGGTCGCCGTCTCGCCGGCGCGGAACAAATACCGGTCCGCCTCGAAGGTGACCGGCTCGGCAAATTGGCTTAATCGCTGGATATGTTCCTCCGCCATTCCCGCCACGAACGGATGTGTTGACAGTGCGGTCGAAGAATTCAGTGCGGTCTCCATGACATGCCCCCCTTGCTATCAAGTTCCCCTTCTCTCTCGAGTGCACGTAATCCCTTCCTCTCGCGGCGTTATTATATCATGAATCCTGGCTTGTGTATCCCCCTTTTTGGGGCACCGTATGCGAATTGTTGACATCCTATTTCGAACGCGTTACCGTAAGAGGCGGAAGTACATCTTCACATTGAAAGAGGAGAATGTTGCGTGTCTTTAGTTAAGGTCGGCTCCCGGCACGAAGTGATCATCCCAAAGGCCATGTGTACTAAATTGCAGGTAAAACCGGGAGATTACATTGAGCTCCGAATCAGCAAAGGTCAAGCGGTCCTCAGACCGAAAACGAAGATCGATCGCGTCCCGTACACTGACGAACCTATCGGTCCCAAGACGCGCGCGTCAATTCGGAGAGGGCTGAAGGAAGTTGCCGAAGGGAAGGTAGCAGGCCCTTTCCGAACTGCAAAGGAACTTCAAGCCCATCTCGATTCCCTGAAGAAACGGCGCTGACGTTCCGTGTTTAACGTCGTTACCACCACTGGCTACGACCACGAATACAGCCGACTTCCACTCGCCCTGCAGCACAAGGTAGACGATCAGTTGCAGCGCCTCCGTATCAATCCCCATCATCCTTCCCTGCGCGCGCAATCGCTTGGACGCAATCCATCAACTCATTTCGGAATGCCGCCACCGTCGCATCGTTATTCTCTAAATCAATCACGTATCTCGCGACGCCGCGGCTCATGTCCCAGAAGCTGCGGTCAATCATTGCCGGTAGACTGACATCCATCAAGTGCGCAATCTTCGCGCGAATTTCCTCGCTCAGAGGATTTTCCGGTGCCGATAGCCTCGCGCGCAACGCCGTAAGGATGCGGTAGTCCTCGATCCCTTCCCGCACCGCCTCCCAGCGCCGGCTCGTGACCGGCCGCTCGCGTCCTGGGTAGACCAGCATATACTCGTTCTGCACGCGCGTCCACGTATCCCCGCCGGTGTTGTAGCACCAATAACCGATGCCGGTCGCGCCGTAGCGGAACGCGAACAACCCCGCGATTCGGAATTCCGCGACCACGTTGGCGTCCTTGATGTTCGCTCCGATGGGGCGGCTATAGGGATATCCGCAATTGTAAGACCAGATTATTCTCTTACTGTCGCGCAAGAAGTCCATGACCGGAGTATCTTCGGGCAGCATGTGAAGCGCCGGACACCACACGTCGGTATAGGGCGCCATCGCCTCGAACATGGGCAGTTCTCCCCCGCCATTCACGTACATCATGACGTCGGGATTGATGCTGCGAACCAGTTTCCCGAACTCCACCACTTTGTTCACGGCGTTCCAGCCGTAACCTCCCGGTTCATCGAGCGGATATAGCGCAAAGTGACGCGTATCGAGGCCCTTTACGCCAAGGTGCGCAACTAGATTCTCCAAGTAGGGACGCAGTTCTTCCTGGTATTGTGGCGTCCCCAATTCAGTCTGGAACGTGGGAATTCCCGTCAACAGCAGCACCACGTCTGCGCCGCGCATGCGTTCCACGACCGCATCGAGTTTCGCGTAGTCATATCCGGTGAGACGCCGCTGCGCATCATACTGCGCTTGGCTCAGCGGTGCGCAGAAGACGTTGTTGCCATGAGCCAACAGGTCCTCGACCTGAGCGCCCTCCGGCGCGGCCCAAGTGCACATGCGCATCGAACTTGCCGGAGCTATCTCAAACGGCAGGACCCGATACGCAACCTCCACATTCGTCTCCGGTGGCGCCACGTCGCGAGGATTCTTCGGACCATCGAGGACGCCCGCGCCATCGAGCGCTTGCAGGCGTACTTTGACTCGATGTTCACCCGGCGGAACCGCTCCGATATAAGTGTCCAGCCAAAGCTCGCGCGTAGACAAGGCGGGAACGGCCAGCACGCCGCTCTCATCCAGTTCAGGGAGCGGGTCCCAGGCCCGCCCGCCGTGCGACGTGGGAACCCCAATGGAGCGGTGTAGATTCACGCGCAAATCGTCATGCTCCATCTCCATGGTGACGCGCACATGGATTTCACGGTCGGTAATATTCAGCAGTCCGAGGGAGATGGGATCGTGTTCACCGGGTACGACACGAGGACTGAGCTTGAGCGGCGCCTCGAGGAACGAAGGCATCTGGTCCTCCACGCCGCGACTCTCCCACCGCGTTCCTTCAAAGGCAACCAGACTCGTACCCGGACCGGACGGTGCCGCCATGGGCATCAACTCGCTCAACCTTAGCGCACGCCGTGACCGCGCGACCAGGGAGACAATCTTGTCACGAACTTCTGCGGGAGTTCCCGCTTCCACCGAGGCTCCGTGCTGTTCAAGGTCTACCAATTCGCGCTTCAGAGCCTCCGCTTCCCGGCGTAACGCGTTGGCCGAAAGCGGAAGTACGGGTTCCACCACGCGCGCGGAACTGTTGAGCGCGTCCAGCGCCTTTCGCGCCAAGCTGCGGTCATTCACGAACGGCTGTAGGAACAGCTTTCGGGAACCGGACGCCAGGAGTCGGCCCTTAGGATTCTCGAGACTCCACGATATTTCGTAGTTGCCGGAACCCGCCAACTCTAAGGGGAGTTGCAATTCACCCTCGGCTCCGGAGACCACCGTCGTGCTCGTCTGCCGCGAGCCATCGGGTCGGATGCACACGGCGGTGGCCCGGTGCGGGTCCTTTTCGACGTTGAGTCCCTTGATGCCAAATCGAACCATGTCCCCGGTATAGATTTCTTCCGGCGTCAGGTTGATAGCCGTCATGAGCGCCGCACCGGCCTGCCGGAGATTCAGCCAAGCGCCTCGGTTTGTCGCATCGTAGCGATATTGTCTCCATTGGATGGTAGCGTTCGCGGGCATCGGTGTCCCGAAACAGAACACGATCCCGGATTCTCCGCCGGTGAGCACCATCTGCAGAGTCTTGTCATCCGATTTCAATTTAGCGAGCGCCGGCGTGACATTAATCGTGCGATTCTTGAAGTAGTGCTCGAAGATAAGTTCTCCGCGATCATTTAACACCTGTAAATGGCCCGATTGCGTACTGCAGATGAATTCCAACCGTCCGTCGCCGTCCAGGTCCGCGATGGCGCCGGGCGCCAGCGTGCGCCCTTGCATGTCAATGTCCCACAACACCCGTCCGTCTTCGTCGAAACGATAGATAACGCCCAATTGCGTGATCGCGAAGATATCCGCGCGACCATCCAGGTCGAGATCGCCGACCGAGATAGACGAGGCCGCCGCGCCGCGCAAGGGGCGTTCCCAAAGCGTCCGACCCAAGCCATCAAGGACCAGGAAGTTCCCTTCGCTCGAAGCCGCAGCGATGCGCGCCTGACCCGTGGACGCAGCGAAAATAACCGGCGCGGAAGTCGCCCAGGAGGGTGACGTGTCGCCGATCTTTCTTTCCCATATCACCGTGCCGGTTTCGTTAAGCGCCGCAAGAACTCCCGCGCCAGTGGCAACCACGATTTCCATAGCGCCGTCGCCATCAAGATCCCCCACGGAGGGACTCACCGGCGTCCCCTTCAACGTGGCCTGCCAGACCACGTCCCCGCTCAAGGCATTGAAAGTCCAGACCCGGCCGGTCGTATCCGTTTGGACAACGGCCGGGGCGGCCTGCGATTTCAGGTTGCACACCACGGCTGCGGACCATTCCGACGGCCCCTTCAGTTCGGCGTGCCACACCTCCTTGCCCGTCCCGTCCAGGCAACTGAGCCAGCCCTGATTGACGGCCACGTAAATCAGAGACGACTGTCTTTCACGCGCCAACACGGCGGGATAGGTCATAAGGCGGCCACGCGTTCGCCAACGCCATTCCTCCTTGCCATCGCCGTTGTAAACGATCAGCTCTTCGCGTCCGGCCACGATGGCCTCATCGGCGCCGTCCCCGTCAATGTCGGCAACAATAGGCGCGCTCTCAAGAAACGTCTTCGAATCCGCAGTCCAGAGCAGCGGTAAGTTGAGATCCGCTGCCGCGCACACCGGCGAGGCAGCAGACAACATGGCCGAGACGATCGTCCCCACACACCACATCCTCTTCCACCCATTCGTGTTGTTCATCATGTCGCCCTTCTGCGGATTTGCCCGCTAACCCGCGCTTATTCTGACTCCTGACTCCTGTCTCCTGACTCCTGGCTCCTGTCTCCTGTCTCCTGTCTCCTGTCTCCTGACTCCTGTCTTCTGACTCCTGTCTCCTGACTCCTGTCTTCTGTCTTCTGACTCCTACTGCTGTTTCTAAGTTTATTCGAGGTCAAGGCCTTCCATGATCGCGATAGTATTGCAATCCCTCGATCAGCGTATTCAAGTTTTCCCAACTCACGCCCGGCGTAATCGAACTGCTGCCGCCAAGGAACAATCCAACGGGCGGTCCTTCGCGCACCAGCCAGTCCAGTTCGCGACGCACGTCGTCAACCGTTCCGAAGGGCAGCGTGCGAGTAACCGAAACGCCCGCCCAAACCATCAAGGGATTGCCATCGCGCGTAGTCATCCGACAGATGCGCTCATAGTCCATGCCGTCTTCATATTGGAAACCCTGAAATCCGCTAATACCCACCTCGATAAGGCGCGGTGTCATTTCCATCAGATTCCCGTCACAATGCCAAATCAGCCGAATGCCCGCTTCCAGGTGTGGTCGGACGGCGCGCTCGAAATGCGGGAACCAAAGCTTGTCCAGAGACCGGACGTCAACCAACGTACCCCGCGAGTCGGCCATGTCGTGATCGCTCCGGACTACGCGAGGAAGATTGCCCTCGATGATCGCGCGAACCCCCAAACGATTCTTCAATGCCGCCAATTCGGCCTGGAGTCCAAAGTCCCTTTCCATAATTTCTGGATAGATGGCGTACGCGGTGAGGTAGTTTTCGTAGCCATACTGCGTATAGCGCAAGCACGGAAAACGGCAGAAATCATTACCGTAGGGCACTTTCAGAATGCAATCGCCGAGAAGGCGCTGAAGCTTCCGCTCGCGGGCCAGAATATCCTTGACGGTGGCCGTTGAATCCGAATCGAATTCACGAACCTCCCGCTCCAAGACCGGAAAGACGAAACGTTCGAGATGTTCAACCACCGCTTCCGGCGAGTCAATGAGTATACCATCGAGGACAGTAGCTTGTGCGCCGGTAGCCGCGGAACGCGGCGTATCCCCCTCGAATCCGTGTTGCCCCATGGTCAGGCAATTGGACGCCAGATACTGGTCCAACATGCAGGTCCCGACCGCGCGCTGAAACGCGACGTATACTTCGTCGGGATTGTCCACGAACACCCCGGAAGGATATCCGGTCCTGTGCTCGATAAACGCCACGTCCATCACATGCAACAGCCAGCTCGGAATGCCGCACGTAGGGTTCATCTCCAACGCTTCGGCCGCCAGATGTGCGTCTTCATGAACATTTGCCGGCGGCGCTGACATGTGTCGTGTCGTCTTGAATTCTGCCTCTTGCATTGAATATTGGCGAGAGCGTTCTCGAGTTGTCAGCTGTCTACAGCGAAAAACGGATGATAACAAGAACTCGAAAATGAAGTCACAAAGCAAAATAACAGGAGCCAGCAAAGCCCAGGCTTTGTTTCTCGCGATAATCGGTGTTAGACTTGGGGTGGGAATTCATGTTCAATGAAGGCAAGCATCTTGAGTCTCGGATCTACCTATCAGCAGGAGGGCATCATCCTGCACTTTGGTCCGTATCTCCCGAAACTCACCAACCGGGAGTTTTATGAATTCTGTCAATTGAACCCTGAGTTGCGCATCGAACGCACCGCCGAGGGGGACTTAGTTATCATGCCACCAACTGGAGGGAAGACTGGGAAAACGAATTCTGCTCTCACGACACTCCTGACGCAGTGGGCGGAAGCCGATGGCACGGGGGTTGTCTTCGATTCCTCCACTGGCTTCACCTTACCCAACGGAGCGATACTGTCGCCCGACGCCGCATGGGTTCGGCGTGACCGCTGGGACGCCCTGACCGACGAAAAGAAAGAGGAATTCCCCCCAATAGGTCCCGATTTCGTCGCCGAGATTCGTTCCCGCTCGGATTCTCTTAAAGCCCTCCACGCCAAGATGCGCGAGTACATGGCGAACGGCGCACAATTAGGTTGGTTGATAGACCCCATCGAAAAGAAGATTTCCGTGTACAGTGCCGGCGCGGATATGGTCTGCCACGAAAACCCTTCGAAACTCGCGGGTGACCCCGTCCTCCCCGGTTTTGTTTTGGAAGCGACGCGCCTTTGGCAATAAGGCACGCCTGTCCATCCCGTCCATCGTGTCCGTTCAGTCCATTCTCTCAATTCCCCACACACCACAGCTCGGCACCCGATGTGTCCTTTGTCCCCTATTCTCCGTCCATCTGTCTTATAATTTTCGTATTTCTCATATAATTAATATCAAGAGTGCAACGCCGGGGACTATATATATGAGAGGACTCTTGCAATGACCATACATCCAGACCCATTGGCATCGTCCACTCGATGCACTGCGTCCACGACGTCCATCTGCTTGTCCCAAGATGCTTCGCGCAATCCGCGCTCGCCCGCCTCAAGCGGAATCCGCAATCGAACAATTCCTACAAAAATGTATCACGGTTTTTCACGAATCTCGATCACTTTTTCACAAATTTTGCTCGCTTTTTCGAAAAAAATGTACGCTTTTTCACGGATTCTGCACAGTTTTTCACCAGAATCCCCCCGTTCCTACCCCTCAAGACCGTTGCGTGCCAATGACTTACGTGGAGAACTGAATTGAAAGCAGGCTTTTCCCGAGTAAAGATTACGCCACCATTGGGGACCACCATGATGGGCTTCGGTGCACGTGACATGGAGCACGGGTGTAGCGGCGTCCACGACGACATCTACGTGCGTGCCGTGTACGCCGAACAATCCGGCGAGGCCGCCCTCATCATGGGCTTCGACCTCTGTTTCCTGGGCCGCGTTGAATCGGACCGGTTCAAAGGCGCGATCGGACGCGTGTTGGACCTGGCGCCCAGGCAGATTCTGTTGAACACGACGCACAATCACGTCGGCCCTTCTGTTGGAATCTGGTACTCAGCAGGGTTTGAGCCTCCGGACCGGCTCTATCTCGAAGAGTTGGAACGCGCTACGGTCCAAGCTGCAGGTTTGGCGCGCGGAAACGCACAAGAGGTCACACTCTGGGCCGGACAAACCCGTTCCGCGCTACCGATGAACCGGAGACGCCCTTCCGAAGACGGAAAAATCTATATGCGACCGAATCCACCCGGCCTAGTTTATGACAAGATCCCGATGGTTCTCTTCAAGAACCTACGCGGTGACCCGGTCTGTCTGTTATTTTCCGTGTCGGCACATCCCTCGATGATGAGTGGCTTCGAAATCTCGGCAGAGTATCCGGGAGCGATCATGACACGCTTGGATCGCAATCTTGGACAAACGGTAAGTCTGTTCCTTCAAGGTGTCGGAGGCGATGCGAAGCCCAGCGTTATCGGCGGAGACATCGAGTACTGGCGGCCTGGTACCTGGGAACTGATGGACCAGGCTGGCGCGATGGTGGCCGCCGAAATCCGCGCGGCGTTGGACAACGGGCTTCAGGAAATTGAACCGCGCCTCCGCTCTGCCACTGTCGAGATGATTTGGCCGTTGCGGCCGGCGCCGTCCCGCGCCGTATTCGAGCAGACCATTACGGAAACGCCGCCGGACAAGCGTAACCAGGACATTAAGTGCCGCTGGGCCACCCGACAAATCGAATTGTTGGATCGGCGCGGTTTCTTGCCCGATTCAGCGCCTATCGGGATTCACGGCGTGCAACTCGGAATCGGGCTTCGAATTATTGGCATGGAAGGCGAGGCCGTCGCGGAGTGGGGCCAGATTATTGACCAATTCTATGACGGCGGGATTACGTTTCCGTTAGGCTACACGGACGGCACCGGCCTATACCTGCCGACCTCAAAGATGCTGGACGAAGGCGGCTATGAAGTGTACAGCTTCTGGGAGTACGGCTATCCTGCAGAATTGGCTCCCGGGATGGAAGACATAGTGCTCGATGCATTGCGAAACCTCCGGGATAACGGCATAAGTTAGCAAGGGGGACGTACAGCATGTGGTTCTCGCTCATTATTTCGACATCGTTCTCTATGGTGTCGGCATCCGCTCAGGAAGGGATCACCTTTGAAAGCGACCCGGTCACACGCTATTTACACATCACCTACGACGTCCCTTCGGATACAGGCGACGACGTTGTGGCGGATTGCGCATGGTCGCCTCCGGGAAAAAACGACTGGCGGCCGGCCAAAGTCACACCTTACATTTCAGAGACCGCGGCGAATATGGTCCGCGACGCGGAGTGGAACCGATGGGTCGAGAACGGCGAAGTGACCGAACGGCGCGCCGGCGGCCTCAGACGTACCGTCGTGTTCAACCCCTACCCCGAAGCGCAGGACGACGGCCGAGTGGACGTGGATTTCCGGATTCAAGTCCGAGCAACGGACGGAAGCGTCCTCGCGACACACAACGCACATTTGACGGCTGACAATATGGATGTCGTGTACCTCGAAGATTGGTCCCAAATCCTGCAAAAGGACGTGATCAGCGTGGAAGCGCCACCGACACAACGAAAATGGTCTTGGCATTCCGGACTCGATGGCACCGCGCGTGTCAGTTTCGGGAATGAACTGTGGGGTGGCCCTGACCCCGTCGTTCCTTTGCCTCAACTGACTTATTTCCTCGACCTGCGGGGTTGGTACGCGCTCTTCGTTTGCACGTCGCCAACCAAGGGCGGAATCGGCCTGCGTATGACCGGCGACGAACGTACGGACTACATGGGCTCGCGTCACGCCTGGGAGGAAGTGTTTTGGCGTTGGCGGCGTATGGACCGTCAAAGCTTAGTCCTCAAGCAACGACACATCTACACCGGCTGGGCCGCCGCGCACCTTGACTATGTGAAACTGGTTCCCATCTCAGAGGCGCAGGCAGCAGAGATGGACTCGCAGTTCGGGACACCGGACAAGACCGTGGTGGGGTATTACGAACCCTACTCGTGGGCCTTCTGGGAAGACGTGCAGCACCCATTCCAGCACCGCGAGCCCTTGCTCGCCTTCGCCGAAGCGCGCATGAGCATCGTGGACGTTCAACTGGGCCGGTTCGGGATGAAGTCAGTCTACGAAACACGCTTGACCGACCAGTTGCTCTACGCGACCATCGGCGACCCCATCGGCGACGTGGCGCAGCCGCGCACCGATAACGTCGGGCGCATGCAACAGTATACCAACACGCTCGAAACGACGCTGCGGCACGCCCGCGACTTGGGTCTGCCCACTCATGCCAACTTCGGCGCGAGCAATTGTTACCTTGGTACCCCGTTGCAAGGCGATTTCTCCAAGGCGCATCCGGACTGGCTGCGCGGACATCACCTCCGCTTCGAAGTACCCGAGGTGCGGGTATATGCCCTCAGCTTGTATCGTGAATCGTTGGAACTCGGCGCACCGGGGCTTTCGCTGGATTACTGTCGTTACCCGGAAACCGTGGACGTGCCGGAAACCGGCAACATTTTTATGCGCGAACTCCGGAGATTAGCCGATGAATTCAGTGTGAAGCGTGGCACGCCCGTGCCGATCCTCGTGCGATTTCCGGGCAAAGGCGTCAGACGTTGGGAGCTCTTTGACTACGCGACGTGGGCGCGCGAAGGTTGGGTGGACTACCTGTGTCCGAGCAATATCCAGGGACGGCATCAGCATATCGAAATTGCGCCCTACCTCGCGGCGGTCGAGGGCACCAAGTGCAAACTACTGCCATGTGCGGACGGCCTCAGTTGGGGACTGCCCGTGCCGGGGCCGTATCTATGGCGCGTCGCGCGCCTGTACGACGCCGGTGTGCCGGGCATTTACGTGTATCAGGCCGACGGTCGGGTTCTCGAGTGGCCCGGCGACCGGCGCTGCATGCGAATGCTCGCCAGCAGCGAGGCCGTGCGCCGGTGGTGGGAAGCTGATGCGCGGCTGCGACCCCAGAGGAGCAAAGGCATCTTCATCTCCCGACCCGAGGACGGCAAGACCTACCATGCCTGGGAGCGGCTACGGGTCTGGCTCGAGGGAATCCCGATGGGTGAAGTTGAAATGTATCTGGACGGACAGTCGATCAACCGAAGCGAGGGTCCTCCCTATCTGCTCGGCACCGAAGAGTATGACTCCGACCACGTCATCCCGCCCGGCGAGCATCAACTCAAGGTCCGCGCCAAAGACGGCGACGGTTGGCTCGAACAGAAATTTGTAATTCTCGGAGCATAATTCGATTCCGGGTAGACTCACCGCCACTGCGTCAATACAATACGCTCCATGTCTCCGGAAATTTCGACCGAGAACGCTAGTCTGAGCATCGAAGACGGCCTCCTCGGCGTTTACGTTCGCACGGCGCTGTGGTATTTGCTGGTCGTCGCGATCTGCTGGGCGCTCGGCATCGAGGCCAGTTACGGTTCGCCGCTGCCATTCTATGCGCTCCTGCGCCCGGCAGTGTCCACGTGGGTAGTCCCCGGCCTGGTAGTCTTTCTGGCCGCGCTCTTGCTATTCGCAGCCGCTCCACGTTGGCAATACATAAGCGGGGGGAAGCATTCACGCTCGGCGATCGTGTTGGTGGGCATTTGCGGACTCTTGTTGGCCATAGTCGCGTTTCGTTTCGATCTGGCTGCGCGCAGTGGGACGATCCTTTCCCTGTTTCTCGGCTACTGGAAGGCGCTTCGGTGGCATTTACTGGTGCTGGCGGTAGCGGCGGGTTTCACGGTGCTCTTCGCACGCGTTCTGCTAACTTTTCACAACGTTGATACTACGCCGACGGGCCGAAGCGTGGCGTGGTCCTTGGCCGGGTTGATACTCTTCTCATTCATGTTCTCCGGCGCGGTGGCAATGCTTCGGGACGGACCGCACGGCATTTCGCAGGCGTACGAGCGCCAAACCTACGAGTTCATCGGTGATATCGGGCGCGGCCGAACCATCAAGGGCTTGCTGCATGACTACGTGAGAATCCATCCGTATCTTTCGATGCATGCCAAAGTGCATCCGCCGGGTCCCATTGTACTGCTCTGGCTCATGTCTTACGTGGCCGGACGCGAGCCCCTCGGCCTTTCTCTGGCGACCATGCTCTTGGGAAGTACGGGAGTGATTCCACTGTATTTCTGGGCGAGAGATATGACCAGCAAACGCACCGCGCTGATCGGCTGTCTCCTGTACTCGCTGATGCCCAGCATCGTGCTGTTCACCGCAACCAGTGCGGACATTCTTTTTCTGCCATTCGTCGCCACGACGCTATTTCTGTTCTGGCGGGCCATGGACCGCAGTTCCATCGCCTATGCCGCGGCCGCCGGTATCAGCTATGGAATCTTGTCGTTGCTCTCATTTTCATTGATCGGAATCGGCGCGTTTTTCGGATTGGTCGGACTTTGGCGGCTCGCCCAGAAGGAGTACCGCGCCTCAGTCTTTCAGATCGCCGCGGTTATGCTGCTTGCGTTCCTTGCAGTACACCTCGCGGTCCGATTCTGGTCCGGGTTCGACGTGATCGCCTGTTTCCGCGCGTGCAAGAGCCAATTCGAGTCGGATCAAATCCACCTGGAAGCAAAAGACCCGCGGTTTCCAGCCTGGACCTGGAAGTTTCTGAACCCGATGTGCTGGTTCTATTTCGCAGGCATTCCCGTATCAGTACTATTCCTGTGGCGGCTGTGGCGACCGGAACCCAATTCACGCGCGCTCTTCGTGATTCTCGGGCTGACGCTGATCGCGCTTGACTTGCTTGACCTCGCGCGCGGCGAAGGCGAACGGTCCGCGATGTACATTCTGCCATTCGTAGTCCTGCCCGCGGCTCACGCCTTGCAGGAGATTATGGCCCGAACCCGCTCTTGCCGTCCGTTGATAGTTACTCTAGGTTTCCTCGTCGTGCAATGCTGGATCACCGAATCGGTTTTGTATACGTTCTGGTAGACTGGTCCATACTCACATGGAACTTGTTACCGTGCGCCATACCAACTCACTCGAAGACAAAGGGACAAGAGCATTTTCAATCGCAAATTGAAAATTGAAAATCCAAAATCATAAATGTGGCACGATAAGAAAATCTCAGTAATCTTTCCAACCTACAACGAGAAGGACTCCATCCGCGCCGCCATCGAAGACTTCTTCAGCACGGGTTACGTGGATGAAATCCTGGTGGTGAACAACAACGCGGCACCCGGCACCGACGAGGAAGTGGGCGCCACGCGGGCGCGGCTGGTCTATGAGTCTCGCCAAGGATACGGCTATGCGATCTGGAAAGGCCTGGCCGAGGCCACGGGCGACCTGCTGATCATTTCTGAACCGGACGGCACGTTTTCGGGTCACGACGTGATAAAACTTCTCGCCTACTCCGACGATGTCCCGGTCGTATTCGGCACCCGCACACAACGCGAGCTCGTGTGGGAAGGGGCCAATATGGGCTTTTTCCTGAAATGGGGAAATTGGGCGGTCGGCAAGATGATGGAGTTTCTGTTCAATACGACGCTGCTGACGGACGTGGGCTGCTCGATGCGCCTGTTGCGCCGGGCCGCGTATGAAAAGGTCGCGCCTCAGTTCAAAGTAGGCGGCTCCGCCTTCGGCCCGCACCTGATGCTGCTAATCATTCTCAATCGCATCCCGTTCGTCGAAATCCCGGTGAATTATAGGAAACGGGTCGGCGAATCCTCCGTCACCGGCAGCAAATGGCGCGCCTTTCTTCTGGGGATCGAAATGATCGCAATGATTCTCCGCTATCGTCTGCTCTCCTGGTTCGGGTGGAAGCCGGAAACGACGGGGGAACGGTAGCTCCATGAAAAAGAAGAAACATTCACAACGCAGACTGGCCGGCAGAAAACTCCCAAAGTTTAAGTCACTACGGAGTCTGGTCTCTTTTGTCGAAAGACACGACTTAGCCGACTATTGGGATGAGATGCCCGAAGTCCAGTTCACCATAGATCGCAAACCAACGAACCAGTTGACCGCTGATGGGGTGTTGATAACGAACGCAGCTTTACTGACGAACGCGACGCCGAATTTGCAAGTTGATCAACTTCAGAAGACTTGCAAACGGCACCGCATACAGGACACCCAGAAGGAAGAGATCGATTTCAGTCCTCGAGGCCGAAAGAAGTGCCGATCCCATGACACCACCCACGGCGATGCAGGCAAATACGGTGCCTAACACACCGAAAAAGAACGAAAGAAATCGGGTACAATGCAGCTTGTTATGGAGAAATGTCGCGGTGAAGTAACTCCAAGAAATGGGCGGAATGACTACAAAGAAACACCCCAGCGCCAACCAACGCCCCCGGCACTCATCTACCACCCAAACGCTATGACTTTGGGAACCAAGGGCTGCCCAAGCCATCAGAAGAGCGATGTACGAGGATAGTCCAATAAAAAGGGTGCCGCGCACCCCTACCACTTCCCCAATCTCCATTCTTGTCCCCTTTCTCCGCCCCGACATGCGGTTCGCCTCCCAAGTCCGCAGAGGTAAGCGGACTTCCTGATCAAAATCGCAAGACGGTCAAACCCGGGAGTGTCCCCGCACTTTCCGCCGCCGCGCCGACGGTGTTGATGGTGCCTTGCTTTCCTTTTCTTGAAGTTGAATGTAGTGACGCACCAGCATCTGGGGTCGTGTCGGAAGCGGGCAGAGATGCGGTGTCTCGCCTGGCGGACACGTGTGATGACTGGATCATCAGTTAACATATTCAATACCCTCCAATAGCTGCAGAGGCGTCACGAGTAAAGGCACCCAAAGGTCCGAGCCTGTTATGTCTGGCTGACTTCTCGGGTCTCTATCCCGTACCGTTTTGCACGTTCACACATGATTGGATCGATGCGCCGCGCTACCAACATGGCGCGCACTTCCGTTGGCTCTCTTCCGAATTGAACCATTATCATGGCCCGATACTTCACTGCCTGAAGCAGGCCTACCACATCCTGCGGTCCTACGTCTACCTCGACCTCGACCGCCAAGAATCGAGACCTTGAATCCAGGAAAAGGAGGTCAGCCCGGTCGTGGGTTGGGAATTGGTATTCCTCACGGACAAGGGCCAAACCCTCCTCGACCAGGCCAGGGTTGTGCGCTAGGGACTCCCTTAATCTCAGATGCTCCTCCCCTTCCTCGCTTGCTCTATATTGTAAGTATGCGCTTGGTGCTTGGGCATGCGCATGTATCGAGAGTGAATGGAAGTTTTCCGGGTCGAATTCCGAAACTCGTTTCAGCCACGCCACTATTGTGTCGGCTCTTCGCCCGACCGTAGATCCGGTTAGGCCGCTGTTCTTGGACAGGAATCTACAAATATTCGGCTTGTTGATTTCGGCATCTGTGAAGGCATGCAGTAGCAACCGGATAGCTTCCGCATTGCGGACGGCCCTGCGAAGTAATCCCAACTTTTCGGCGGGGCGTCTGATTTTCAAATAAACATGACGATCGTCGGTAATGGACACAGAACGACCCGTTACGAGCACTAGCCCCAAGATTCGAGCAGCGTGTTTGTAATAATCGACTTGGCGTGGATCTATCCCCATTTGTTTCGCAAGCGAAGCCTTGTCAGTAATGCCTGCGTCCGTAAGCGCGAGAAAGTCACCAACGAGGGAAAGAGAATTTGCCTGGGGAATATCTCGTGTGCTAATTCGTGGCGGCATTAATTGGTGATTACGAGCTCCTTCACCGGTCCTCTACCGGCTCCGTTAGAGTTTATGGCACGGCGGGCCTCAACAGTATGAATGTGAAAGTCTTTGTACAATCGGCGGATATAAAAGGTGTCACTGTTGCTAACGACTACGTAGCAACCCCGATTAGCCAAGTCAGTTGCAACTTGAAAGAGGCGTCTGTGCTCATCGGCACCGAACCTGGGCTCTCCCAATGCAGAGACTGCATACCCGGTGAAACCGGTTGTCTCGGAGTAATAAGGCGGGTCCATGTATATAAAATCGCGCGCCTTAGCGCGATCGCAAACGTCGCTGAAATCGGCTACTTTCAACTGCGCGCCCTTCAGTGCGTCAGCGACCGCTGCCATACTCCTTTCATCGTAAATGCGCGGATTCTTGTAGGAGCCGACCGGAACATTGAACTCGCCACGAGCATTGACCCTGTAAAGGCCATTGTAACAGGTCTTATTGAGGTAGATGAGGCGCGCTGCGCGTTCAACTGAACTCAGTTTGGTCGGGTCGAGTCGCCGAACGTGGTAATAGTGCTCCAAGCTATGTGAGTCGTGATGCTTCTCTATCGCGGGAATAAGCGATCCCAACTCGTTCCTAAGTACTTGGTAGCAGTTAATCAGCTCTGCGTTAGCGTCACCAAGTTCGGCCGGAAACGATCCATATAAGCGGCGAAGAAAGAAGAAGACTGCCCCGCTTCCCACAAATGGCTCAAAATACGTGCCGAATTGCTTCGGGAAGAATGCTTGTAATCTCGGAAGCAGTTGGGTTTTGCCGCCAGCCCACTTGAGCACGGGTTCTGCGGCGAATCTCGATTGAGAATCCTGGTCGAAAGGTAGCGTCTCTGTTATCATCGTGTCTTATTCTACATCTCAGCCTTGAATCAGCAAGAATTTTTGTGAACTTGGCTCACGGTGGCGGGATTATTGTCTCAAACGGAGCTTTTGTCAACCATGATCTTTATCTAATTCAGAACGAAAAGACCAGAACGGATAGGAGAGACAAATGGCGTTGGCACTGACTGTTTACATCGTGGCGCACACGGTGTCCGGCGAAATGCAGGACCCGAATGGGTTTGAGCGGGCCGTCGAGCGATTGCGCACGGCACAGATTCAACGAGTGGTGCTGGAATCGTACCGCGGCGGGCTATCCGTAGACGAAGCGATAATGGTCAAGGCGCGCGACCAGTTCAAAACGGCGGGCTTCGAGACCATGGGCGGGCTAATGCCGGTCTGGGGAGAAGGCTTCGGCAAGCGCGGCGAAGGCGTCGAGACTCATCTGCCCTTCTTCTGTTATTCCTCGGAAGAAACCGTGTCGGCCATCGAAGGCGAGATACGCAAGTTGGCACGGCTGTTCGATGACGTAGTGATTGACGATGCACTGATGACCTCGTGCCGCTGCGACACCTGCGATCGGGCTCGTGGAGACAAGGAATGGCCCGAATTCCGACAGGAATTGCTATGCGGGGCGACGCGGCGCTGGGTCCGAGCCGCCCATGAAGAAAACCCGAACGCGAAACTAATTGTGAAATTTCCGCAGACCTACGACCGATACCACGTTTACGGCTACGACACGGCACACTTCCCGGAGATTTTCGACGGGGTCTGGGTGGGCTCGGAATCCCGCGACCCGGAGACCGTCGCTTTCGGCTATACCGAGCAGTACCAGGGCTATTTCAATATCCGGTGGATGCGCGCCTGTGCCGGGCCGAAGTTCGAGGCGGCCTGGTACGACTACCTGGATTGCAACGACACCCTCTTCTATCTCCAAGCCGTAACCACGGCGCTGGGCCGGCCCGACCGCACGGTCATGTTCTGCTACGGAGACAACTTATTCTCCGACAACCGGGTCCAACGCGTGACCGAAGGCTTGCCCGGTCTCGAACGACTCTGGCAGGCCGCCGAGCATCCACGCGGGGTCTTCGTGCTGAAGCCGCCGAACAGCGACGGGTCCGGCGATTTGTTCATCTACGACGACTTCGGCATGCTCGGCATCCCGTGCGTGCCCACTACACAACTCTCGCCCGACATGCGGTCCGTCATCGTGCCGGCACAGGGCTTCGCCGATCGGAAGACCGGCGGAGCTATCAAAGAAATAATTCGTTCCGGCGGCCAAGTTATCGTGACCCACGCCGCTTTGCAACGGATAACGGACCAGCCGGACCTGCTGGCGCTGTTCGGATACCGTCCTCAAGGCGTCCACCCTGTGCGAACCCGAATCAGTGGCATCGAGCTGGACGGCAAGGTCAATAAACTAGAGCAACCATTTCATGTGCCCGGCGATCTGGCACCCGAGAAAGAGGCCACAATTGCTGCGCGCGCAAAGTACGGTGAATTCATGGGAAGCCGGTACGTCCCCTTGGTCACGGTAATGACGCACCCGAGTGGCGGGAAAGCCATTGTCTGGAATATCGGCGCCTTCGGTCACGACGCGTACAACATCGAAGAATCGCTCTGCGTGCCGGTACGCAGCGAAATTCCCCAGTTGCCCGCGCCGGTCGTCAATTTACTGCGGAATATGGCGATTGAACCGTTGGGCTTTTCGCTATCGGCCCCGGCCCGCGTAGCCTGCTTCCTATTCGAGAAAAAGGCCGTGTTTGTAAACTATCGTGCGGAACCGGCGGATATTGTGACTAATGGTCTCGGACTCGACCTTTCAAGCCTTTACGCGGCCGCCGAAGGTACCGCAGCGGATTCTGAACGTTCTATTCGCTTGGCCCCGCACAGTTTTGCGATGGTCGGGATGAATTAGACGATTCCCGCGCGGTGTTAAGATCATTAGGCAGGACGAAATGTCCAGAGTCACCAATGTTCAGTGAAGGAATGGGGGAACTTATTCGTCTAGGTGTTTGACATGGAGAACCGATTTCGTCGCAGCTTGGTCTGCGTTGTAATGGTAGTTTCGCTGGCCAGCACCGTCTTTGCGCAGGAAAGACCTCCGCAGCCTACGGCGCTGGAGTTTGTCGCCAAGGCCGGCGTTGAACTGGTGCTGTCCATGGTACTGGGCACCCAAACCCGGTTGGACGCGGTCCGACTGAATCCGCAGGAGCAAAGCCTGGAGCTCACTAACCTGCGCATCGCCAATCCTAAGGGGTTCGAGTCGCCCACGGCGATTTCGGCGAAGTCCATTCGGGTGGAAGCGGACCCGAAGCTACTCTTCGCACGAGACCCCGAAGTGCGCCTCATCGGGGTGAACGGCGTTACCGTGAACGCGGAAACGAACCTATCCCAGGGTTCCAACCTGCTGAAGCTTCTTAAGAACGTCCAAGATTCGCAGAAAGGCGCCTTCAAACAATCCGACCACGGGCAAAAAATGTGGCGCGTCCGTAAAGGGGTGCTGGACGGCTGCGAAGTAAACGTGGTTACCGATCTCTTAGGCGCGCAGCGCTCGCAGAAGCGACTCGGAAAAATCGAGATGGACTTCATGGGTCCGGACGGGCGCGGCATGACCGCCGATCAGGCCATGGGCGAAGTGCTGGGTCGCTTGGTCAAGGAATTGGATTTACTTGACCAGACTTCGCCCGCGCAACCGGTAATCGATCTATTTGAAACCTTCAAGAGGCGCTGACTACAATCGGGGCTCGGGTTTCGGGACTCAGATTTTGGGTTTCGGGATTCCGGTCAATGGTTTTGGGCGTAACCGGTGGTAATCGAAGGGGTTCAGATGATGCGTAGATCAGCGGTCTTTTTCACGTCGGGGATCGCCTTGTTGTTCCTCTCCTGGCCGGCATTAGCGGCAGGATACCGAACCATGACGGGAAGCGGCTCCGACGAAGTTCCCGTATTGGTGGTCACGGGCACGCCTTACGAAATGGGGTATGCACTCGGGCAATTGATGAAAGATGAGGTGCGCGGTCTTTTGGGAACGTATCTGCAAATCGCGCAAACCGGCGACGCGAAACGCTTCTCGAATGAAACGTTGGATGCCGCGTGGGAATCCATCTCACCGCACACCAGCGACCGTTTCAAAGAAGAGTTGCGCGGCGTGGCGGACGGCACCGGAATGTCGCTGGATGCTGTGCGGCGCGCCCACATGGTCCCAGTTGTGGCCGACTTCGCATGCAGCGGCGTCGCGGTCTGGGGCAAGGCGAGTGCCAACGGCGATCTGTACCAAATCCGCAACCTGGATTATGAAACGGGGGCAGGACTTCAAGATTACCCGGCGGTCGTGATCTACATTCCCGACAAAGGGATTCCACACGTCAACGTAACGTTTGCCGGTTCGATCGGTGTCAACACTGGCATGAATGCGGAGGGCGTCGCATTGACAGAAATTGGTGACACGCCCGGCGGCGACTATCCGTTTGATCTCAATGGCGTGCACTTCACGACGATGTTCCGCGACATACTCTATGATGCGCACAATCTGGACGAAGCGGTGAGCATGATCAAGCAGGCCCCGCGCATCAAGAAGTATCATTTCATCGTAGGAGACGGAAAGAACAAAAAAGCCGTCAAGATGAAGGCCCACGCGCCGGAATTGCTCATCTGGAACGACAACGACCCGAAGGACGAAGCGGCGCCCAATGTCTTCGAGAACATCGTGTATCACGCCGAAGGCCGGAATCCCATTGCGTTCGCGCACTTGTCGAAATACCAAGGGAAATACGATCCGCAACGGATGATTGAACTGTCGAAGAGCGTGCCTATCAAGGGCAGCAATCTGCTGGACGTCGTGTATGATGCCACGACCCTCGAGCTCTGGGTGGCTTACGCCGAAAAAGTGGAGAACGCCTATCTGCGGCCTTACGTCCACGTGAAGATGAAGGATTATCTGCCTTACAACCCGAAGGGTGAACATCTCATTGTTACAAAAGAAACCACCGCCACCGGTCCATCGAAGGTCGCGCGACTGGCAGTACTGGCCGCGCCGTTGCTGCTGTTGACAGGAGTTGCGACTTGGTGGATCCGCTGGGCGTAAGCGAAAAGGAGGACAAGGAATCTCATGGCCTATCAGAACATCATCGTTGAGGAGGCGGAAAATTGGGCGTGGATTACGTTGAATCGGCCGAAAGCCAATGCCCTTTCGCTCGAGCTGATGTTAGAACTGGGCGCGGCACTCGGGGAATGGCGAGATCACCGCGCGGTTCGGTGCGTCCTCATTACCGGCGGCGGTGACCGCTTTTTCAGCGCCGGGGCGGACGTACCGACGATTCAGAAGACGTTGGGCAATCCGATAACCGGCGGCAGTCTGCTGGAAGCCGGAGTGAAAACCGTTAACGCGATTGAAGCATATCCCAAACCCGTCATCGCCGTCGTCAATGGAATGGCCTTCGGCGGCGGTTGCGAGTTAACTCTGGCGTGCCACCTTCGTATCGCCGCGGACACCGCACAATTCGGGCAGCCCGAAATCAACTTAGGCATCATTCCCGGCTGGGGCGGCACGCACCGGTTGCCCCGTCTCATTGGAGAATCACGCGCCATGGAATGGCTGTTGACGGGTCGGACATTCTCGGCTCAGGAAGCCCTGCAGGCGGGACTCGTCTGCAAAGTGGTCCCAAAAGAAGCGCTGAAGTCCGCGGCGTCGGAACTGGCGAAGGTGATCGCCGGTAAACCCGTTGCGGCTACGCACGCAACGCTGGAAGTAATCCGCGAACGCGCGCTGTATCCGGAGCGGGGTATCGAACTCGAAGCGACTGCCTTCGCCAAAGTCGCCGCTACCAAGGATGCCGCCGAAGGCGTGGCGGCCTTCCTGGAAAAGCGTCCGGCCAAGTTCACGGGCGAATGAATGAATCGTGGCATCGCGCTCATTCTTCTTGTCGCGCTCTCGCGCGCGGCCTTCGCCTTTGAAGCGGGAGCCGGCAAGGCCGAGATCACGCCTCCACTCGGCACGCCGCTAAATGGCTACTTCGACCGCCTGGGACGTGGTGCCACGCGGGTCCACGATCCGGTCTGGGCGCGTAGCCTGTATCTCGACGACGGCGAGACTAAAGTATTCCTGATCAATACTGACCTTTGCGTCCTCAACCGTGAACTGCGGAACCGGGTCCTGGAACTCGCGCCGAACGTGGTCCCACGTGAACATATCATCCTCACAGCCACCCACAACCACAGCGCCCAGGGAGCGACAATCAGGCCGCTCCTGTTCCGTTCCATCTCCGGTCGGTTCATGCCCGAAGTACTGGAACTGACGGCCCGAGGCATTGTGGCCTCCATGCAAGCGGCATATGACGCGCGCAAGAGGGCAGCCATCGGCTATACCACAACAACCCAGGAAGGTCTTTCGGCCAATCGCCGCCATGACGGCGGTGTAACCGATCCGCAGATCGGCGTCCTGCGCGTAGACGACGCCGACGGGAATCCAATTGCCATCGCAGGAAACTTCGCCGCTCATCCCACCACTGTGCCGGATGAGGACGCGCTGGCCGTCTCCGCCGATTATCCCGGATTCTTTTACCAGGAACTGGAACGGTTGTCGGGTGCAGGATGCGTGGCGTTGTTCTTCAACGGCGCCGAAGGAAATCAACGTTGCGGCAATCCGGAGAACAAGGATGGCTGGGCGCGTACTGAGTCCGTCGGCCGCTTGCTGGCCACGAGAGTCAAGGAAGCGGCCAACGGGATCAAGTGCGCCGAAGCGAAACTGCAGGTGAGATACGCTGCGCCGGACTTGCCATTAACCATCGCCGACCGGTTGCTCCCCCATTCCACGATATTGCACACGTTGGAGATCGGCGATCTTCTCATAATCTTCTTTCCAGGCGAGCCTTGCGTCGAAATCGGCCTCGAACTTCGCAGTCGTGCACTCGCCAGAGGTTACGCGGCACAGTTTACGGTCGGCCTGAGCGACGACCACTTGTTGTACTTCGCACCCTATGTTTGTTACAGCCATCTCGAGTATGAAACCGGCATGAGTTTCTATGGCCCGTTCATCGAGGAGTGGTTCTATCGCGAGTTCGAGAAACTGATGACCCGGGGAAACCCGGAGACGGACCGCGCCGCGCCGGAAGCGAACACGGAGCTGTTAGAGAAACTGCGAATAATTCGATTCTCCGGCACGTCTTACGAGATTGGATTCCAGCGCGGCCAAGTGTTTCGAGAAGACCTCCGTAAGGCCTACCAAGAGTGGGTGCTCGCGCCGGTCGCATCCCGAGAATTAGTCCCGAACGCGGGTCTTTGGAGACTGGCGCCGTCGTTCATTGACCTTAGTCCGCTGGCATTGCCGCGCCTGGCGGTCGGCATGCGCCCGATGTTGGCCGGCCTCTCGGAAGACGTGGTACGCGAGATTGACGGCGTCGCGGTCGGTTCGAGTCTGCCGTTTGATGCAGTGTGGCTGTTGCAGTGCCTCGGCACATCGGCGGCCCCTTACGATCTGGCGGACCTGTATCGCGCCCCGTACTGTACGATGTTCGCGGCCGTGGGCGACCGTGCGGGCGCCGACGATGTTTTGGTGGGACGCAATTTCGATTGGAAAGGTGACGAGTCCGTGGTAATAATCGAGCATTGTCCCGCGCGCGGCCATCGGTTTATCCAAATCGGCTTTCCGTGGAGCGTAGGTGTTTTCTCGGGCATGAATAATGCCGGTGTGGTGCTCTGCGCGGAGCGGGTGGAAACTTTGGGCAGACCCGGCGCGGACGGTCCGCCGTTGGAACTCATTCTGCGTGACGTCCTGCAGTCTGCCGATACCTCACAAGACGCGATCGCGTCGCTGCAAGCACTTTTGCATGTTCAGGGGTATCACGTGCTGGTCGCGGGCCCGCGCGATACAGAGGCCCGGGTTCTGGAATTCGGACCGACCATAGCGGTCCGCGAACCGATCGAGGGACTGCTCTTGGGTACTGACCCGGAGTCACCGTCGGCGGATGAGGCGGCGCAAACGCGGTATGGTCGGCTGCGGCGACTCCTGAAGGAAGAACGGATTATCGCCGCCGCGGAGATTGAGACGTTCCTTCGGGACCGCGAGGCCGGTCAACAAGGTCAAGCCTGTATTCTGAACGACCAGACCCGTTGTAGCGTCATTTTTGAGCCCAAAAATCGGCGCGTTCGGGTAGCGTTCCCCGAAGAACCAGGCCGACTAGGATCGTTCGCACAATTGAGCCTCGCTGAGGACAAATCATGAGCGAGACCGTGCGCAATTATACTGGAGCGACCGGGCCGTTACGTAGGCGCGGTCCGGTGCGACCCAGGCGGGCCGTGGTCCGAGCCCTGCTATTGTTGCTAACGGCCGTGCTGACCGCCTATGCATTCTGGTCCACACGCGACCATGTGCCGGAAGGGCGGTTCATACCGAAAGAACAAGGGTACATCGTGTGTCTTCGAGATATCCTCGCGCGCCGCGCTGAGATCGGGGCCTCGAATCTCTGGACGGCTTTGCCCGAATCACCGGTGGTAAACGAAGTCGCCCGCGCGTTTAGGAGCGATCTTGGCCTGCCCGAATGGCTGCTGAACAACCTGATTGGACAAACCTCGTACCTGACGGGCAACCGCATCGCGTATGCTGGAGACGTACTATTTATCACCAAGATGACGCGACTGGGTACCCTATTGTCGCGATTTGATCAGTGGACACCTTGGGTGCAGCGGGACGAGGCCGGGGGACTGGGACTACGAAAACTGCCGCAGCGCTCGCTTTACTATGCCGTTCGCGGGCGTGTGCTAATCGTGAGTAGTTCGCGGGACAGTTTGATTCGTTCGCTCACCCTTCTGGAAGCAGACGCCGCCGGCGAGGCCACGCTGCAAACCATGTTCGCCGAGGCGGGCACGCAAGACGTGAGTGGAAGTCTCTATTTTGACCTCGAGGACCCGGCCGGCAACGTATTGGATTCGGCGCAGTTCGCGGTCCAGATCGATCCGGAAATCATCCGCGTTCACTGCCGCGGCGCCTTGCGTCCCGGTTCGTCAGAACACTTCGGCCCCCTGTTGTCCGGTGCAAGCCCGCAGCCACTGATGGTGCCGCCACCGGGCATGGTGGAAATTTCGGCCAACTTAGGAAAACCCGTTAGGGACGTGTTTGCCGGTCTCGGCAAGGCCGTACCGTGGCCCTGGCTATCCGAGGCGCAATGGCAAAAGTGGGAACAATCGTCCGACGGCCCGGTTTCCGGTCTGGGCCAAATGCTGACCGTGTTGCTGGGACCCACCGGGCCCGGTCTGCGCCTGAGTTGGACCGGGGTAGACATCCATGAGATGTTTCCCATGCCGGAACTGGTGGCAACGGCCGACCTTCGCAATACGACGGCCGAGGCGCTGTTTGGTCGTCTTCCGACCGCGCCATCAGGGTTACCCGAATGGGCCGCTTTTCCCCATTATGATGCCCAGACCCAGCGCGTCTATTTGCCGATGATCGGCGGCCCCACCCTCGAGCCCACTGCGGCGGTCTACGGGAAGACCTTGCTGCTCAGCAGCAGTCGAAGAGTGGCCGAGTCGTTGCTGGCGCAACCGCCCGAAACCCATCTTCTGCCGCAACTCGGAAACCTATTTGTACGGATTCGACCTCCGGAAATCGTCAAGAGCCTCGTCGAGGTAGCGCGATTATTGGTAGACATGGGAATGTTGCCGGGATATACACCGGAAAGCTTCGAAGCCGCGGCCTCGGATTGGCAGCAGCGGGCTCAGCACCTCGATAACATCACCATGGTCGCCGCCGTTCAGGAAGGGATTGTATCCGCGCAACTGGACTTGAGCCTGGTAGCATCCCCGCCGGGGGCGCCTCCGGCATCAGTACCGAAATCACTTGTTTCCGGTACCCCTTCACAGTAGCATTGGGACACCCATGACCGATCAAAGTGATGCCAAAGTCGGACACGAGGCGGCCAAAGAGAGCGTTGCGGGCAGCTTCATCGTGGACCAGGCAACGGACGAAGTCCTCCGTTTGCACCTCGACAAGTTCGAAGGTCCTTTCGAGGTACTCCTGTATCTCATTCGGTCTCAAGAGATTGACATCTTCGACATTCCCATCCTGAGGATTACTGAACAATACCTGCGCTTTCTGGAGTTGATGCGGGAGGAGAATCTCGATGTCGCGGGCGAGTTCCTGGTCATGGCCGCCACCCTCATCCAGATCAAAGCAAAGATGCTGGTGCCAGCGGAACTGGATCAGAATGAGGAAGAGGAAATCGAGGAAGGCGATCCGCGATTGGAACTGGTCGAGAAACTGCTCGAATACCGGCGATATCGGGACGTGGCGGCGCGTCTGCAATTCCTGGAAGGGGAGCGACAAGGCTGGTTCGCCCGCCACGTGAAGCCGGAACCGACGGGCCCCGCGGAGGAAGAGGAATATTTGGAAGTGGCCTTGTACGACCTGATTGATGCGTTCAAAGGGGTGTTACGTTACGTCTCTGACGACCTCTTCCACACGGTCCAGGCGGAACAACATTCGGTGGATGAGAAGATCGCCCGCATCGAGGAATTACTTTTCCAGCGCGGGAGTCTTTCCTGGATGGACTTGTTCCGGGAATGCAAAAGTCGGATCGAGTTGATCTGCTGTTTTCTCGCCATCCTGGAACTTTGCCGGATCGGCCGCATACGCGCGCACCAGCACCGGGTGTTTGACGAAATCCGCCTAGTACCCGCTCAGGAAGGCGCGAAGCATTGAGGTGGCCATGGCAACCCCCTTTGCCGCTCGGCCGCCGGGGAGAAGACCTCGCGGCGGCATACTTGCGCCGCGCCGGATACCGGATACTCAAACGGAATGTGCGCCTCGGCCGCTACGAAGTGGACATCATCGCCCAGGAAAAGGATACGGTGGCCTTTGTCGAGGTGAAGACACGGCGCAGCGATTCCATAGCCGCGCCGGAAGAAAACGTGAGCGCGACCAAGAAACTTCACCTCCGAAAGGCGGCGCATCACTACCTGACACGTAACAATGATGGGCGGTTGTACTATCGTTTTGATGTGGTGGCAGTCCTGCTGCCGGACGGTGGAAAACCGACGGTAACACTGTATCGCGACGCCTTCCGGGACGAATAATCGCGGGCATCGGAAAGGCATTGACAATTCCTGGCGCACATGCCAAAATGCTTTGGGCTCCAATAGATCGCCTTCGTCGGGATTTCAATGCGTCATCGTATATCGGGGCCTTTATTTTCTTGATCCGCACTAAGGGCCAGTGGTGCGGGATAACTGCTTGTCTCCTGCCAGAAAGGGTCCTCTGAATGGATGACGTCGCAAGTTTAAGAGCCGCCATTGAAGACCTCGAACAACGAATCCACGAGGTAAGCCGGGAGCGGGTGGAGTTGGAGCGTCGTTGTCACATCCTCGAAAAGCTGGCCCACCGCGACCCAACCACGGGCCTACGCACCGAACACTACCTTCGAGGCCGAATCGGAGAGGAAATCGGGCGGTCGTTGCGCTACTCCTCCCCCGCCGCGCTGATTACCCTCTGTCCTCCCGGAGAATCCCTCGAAGTCATCCCCAGGCTGGGAGAACGCTTAGTAGACGAACTCCGCGCCACGGACCATATCTTTGGTCTCAGCGGTGGGAGCCTGGCGATTCTCCTTCTCGAAACACCCTCGGAAGGCGCCGAGAAAGTCATCGAAAGAATCCGGCTCATGTTGGAGCAATTCATCCGCGGATTCGGACACACCGTAACCTGCTTCCCCTTGGATTCACAGGTGGCCGAGGAGTTCCTATCTGTGGCCATGCAACGGCACAACCAAGTCGCTCAACGGCTCCATCCCGAGGCGCCGACTTCCGCGCCAGCGCACTAGATTTCAATCGGGAAACGATGCCTCGCCCGGCGGCCCGGGGCTACGCCTCCGGCGTGGTAGCGCCCGCCCTCTGCGGCGGACGGATCGGGACTGGTAATTCAACGCCCGCCGCAGAGGGCGGGCGCGACACTTTCCGAAAACTGGGCTTTGGGCACGGGCAGCAATGATCCCTTGCTTACGCCACACCTCCTAAGTACCATCCTCTTCATTGTTCAGAGTCCGATATTGTCACAAGCTGGGGAGGGTATGCACGTGAAGTTAGGCATGGGCTTTCTGTGGCTGTTTCAAGGGTCGGTTTGTATGCTCGGTGGCACGTATGCATCGGCAGCGGAGGGGGAATCAGCAATGGATGATAGAGTCCCGGAGAATGTGTTTCAGGGCGAACTGGCGGCGTATCCTGGGCCCTGGAGCTTTATGCTCGGAAAGTCGCACATCATTCTGGTAACCGATCAGGAACTTGAGGACCTCTCCGATCCTGACAAGAAGCTCAACCTGGGGCTTACGCGCGAACCGAATGAGCAGAGCCTTCGTGACGTGTGTGAAGCCGCCAAAACGCGCGGCGCGCGGACGTTGATCGTCGCGTTCGATCACTTCTTCAGCCAATACCGACCCGGTCAGGAAGGCAAACCGCGCCGTCTTACGCCGGACATGGACGAATACGTGGAGCGGATCGCCAAGATCAGCGCATTCGCACAGCAATACGGCCTGGGATTGGAACTGAGTCTATTGAGTCCACTCGAAGTCGGCCCCGCCTATTCCGCCCAGACCGGTGAATCAGGTATTTGGATGCAGTACCGGAAAGGGCTGCGCGACGCGAAGAGCGGCGCGTTCAGCGTGCAGTTGTGGCGGCAACAACGGTGGGCGAATAACAAGGGACCGATCTCGATTGAGGACGGCGGCGTCCGGGTGTTCGCGTTTCGCGAGACTCCCATTCGCGGCACACCCTATCGTGTTGTGAACCCGGAAGAGATGGTGGAAATCTCGGAAGCGGCCCAAGTTGAGCGATTCGAGAATGTAATCGCTAAGGCAGGAGATTTCCGTGCTGAGCGAGTCCGCGTGTTCGGAATTGCCAAGACGGAACGGGAAGACCTGGACCGCGTGTTGGTCGTGCAGACGTATCGCGTGCCCGAAATGGATTATTTCAGCGCTCGAGCGCTGCCATTTCTGCAACAGCTCGTTGACAAGTACGTGAACGCCGGGGTCAAGCTGAACGCGCTGTATTCCGACGAAATGCACATCCAGCAAGACTGGGCGTATTTCTCGCATCACGACCACGGCGAGTTCGCGCTGCGGTACGTAAGCAACGGCTTCGCAGAGCAGTTCGCCGCACGGTACGGCGCAGAGTACAAGGACTTCGCGAAGTATCTCATCTATTTCGTACACGGACAGGAGGACTTCACGAGCGATCTCAGCGCGAAAGCGGACGTGATGCACGTCTTCAGTTCGAACCCGGAAGATATCCGTCGGACCGCGCTGTTCCGCGCGCGGTACTACCGGTTTCTGCAGGATGGCGTCGTAGACCTCTTTACGCAGGCAAAGCACTACGCGGAGAGACGCATCGGGTATCGTCTCGAAGCGCGCGCCCACGCTACTTGGGCCGAAAGCCCGACCATTGATCATTGGGACAGCGGCCAACAGAATCACGCTCAACATCAGTACGAATACACCTCGAATTTCGTGTGGTCGGATACCGTTCATCAGGCGGCCTCGGCTTGCTATGACTATTTTAAGTGGGGCGATTTCCTGACCGGGAACGGCAACGATCATTGCGAGGGCGGCTGGCTGGACCGGAACTATCTCGGCTTGGCGCTGGCGTGCTCGACCGGCATCTTGAATGAAGTCCCCTATTCATATGGCGCGCACTGGGGTATGCCGCACGAACTCAGCCGACGGCGGTCATCGTTGATGAACACCTACGGCGCTGCCGGCTCACCCTTGTTTGGAATCGTGCAAGGCATGCAGCACCGCGACGTGGACGTGTTGATGCTTTATCCGCTGGACCTGGTCGCAGTGGACGAACGCTTCGGAAGTTGGATGACCCAATATGGGTATGCGAACCTGATTACGGAAGCAAAACTGCTCGAACGCGGTACGATTGAAAATGGCCGGATTCAGGTCGCGGGACGGACCTTCACGACGCTGGCCGCCACGTTTCATCCTTTTCCGTCAGCCAAATTGCTGGAACTCATGCGAGGATTTACGGAGACCGGCGGTCGAGTAATCTGGTCCGGCCCACCACCGGTCCTTACGTGGGAAAGCGAAAACGCGCTCGGTGCCTGGCAGGATCTCTTCGGCGTGGATTACGCGCCGGGGCAGAACGAAGGCCTGTTGGCGCCGGGTAAAGAGGTCCGCTTCGAAGGAATACTGTCCGGGATAGCTCCCCAAGTAATTCCGACGCACTTTCTGGTGGACCGAATCTATCCCGTCAAGCCGCGCGAAAACCTCGCGCCCGTAGCTCGTGTTAAGGACATGATTGTCGGCGTTCATCGGAATTTCCCCAGCGGCGGAACGGCCACGTTCCTGGGCTACCGTCCGCGCGACGACCAGTCTCGCAGCCTCGGTTACGAGAGCCGGAACTGGTTCGAGATGCTGGCGACGTTGGGCGCATACCCGCCTAGTGGAAAGTTCGCTGGTGTGAACGATAATACCGAATATCTTTCGCGCACCACTGATTTCCTCACGTGCCGGTTCCCGAACGGGGCCGTCGCAATCGCGCGCCACTTCCGCGAAACGGAGGAAGATTGGCCCGGCGGTTTCGCGCGCAACGAAGCGGAGGATCGGGCCTATCTCGAGCGCGTGCCGCCACCGTCGGACAAGCTTGAACTGCGCGAGTTCAAGGTCAACGGCCACACAGTCACCTATAACGGGGAGCAGGCCATGGCGTTCCGGGTCAATGAGGCGGGCGATCTTGTCGCTTTCGCCGGCAGCGGCTCGAAGGAGGTTTCCATAAACGGGAAAACATTCGTCTTCGCCGATCAGGAATTACCGCAGATCGCGTGGGCGCCGGTACCAGCGGAGCGCAGGGTTGACGGCGGAGCGATCCTGCAACTCATGGTTCATGGGAGCGGAACAATTCGAATTCCCGACGCCGGGATGCCCCAGAGTCTGGCCCTGGTCGTGGAAGGCCCAGTGCCGGGCAGCCGCGACAAGACCATTCCACACCGGCGGGAGAATGGCTCCCTCACCGCCGATCTCATGCCGCATACCTCGGGACGTTGGATTTATGCGGTCCTCTCGGGCAATTGATGGATTCTTATTCGAGTCACCACAACGCCGCCAACGTCTCGCTCGCCTTCCCGCGAAGCGAGTATGTGTAGAGGTGCGAGACAATGGTCAACTCCGGGTTAATTTCGATGCTCGGGACGCCGCGCGCGAACGCGTAATGTGGCAGGTCCGCAGCGGGATATACCACGGCCGATGTGCCTATCGTGACCAGCAGATCGCACTCGCTGAGAGCCTTCATTGCGGCCTCGAGAAACCCCGAATCCAGCATATCTCCAAACCACACAATGTCCGGCCGCCAATAGGCTCCGCAGGAACAGCGCCGCGGCCGAAACGGAACACTGAAATCCTCTCGCACGATTCCTTCCCGACTACACCGAACCCTCCACAACGAGCCGTGCAACTCGACAACACTTCGACAACCGGCCCGCTGCAGCAGCCCATCTATGTTCTGCGTGATGACCGCGGTCCGAGGGTTGCCTTGCTGCGCTTCCGCGATGACGCGGTGGGCAAGGTTCGGCTCGCAGGCGGCGACTCGGGCGCGACGTACGTCGTGAAAGTCCCACACCTTCTCGGGATCGCGGTCAAAAGCCATCTGGCAAGCAAACTCCTCGTAATTGTATTGATGCCAGACTCCGCCCCGCCCCCGGTAGGTCGGGATACCGCTCTCGGCAGAAAGACCGGCGCCGGTGAAGAAAACGATTCGATTGAAATCTCTCAGTCGAATGTTGCACCCATTAACGTCCATCGGCATGGCTCACGATTGTGCCGGCATGATACCATGGAGACGGGACGTGGCAAGATTCGCCTTCTTCGAAGGCCGCGTCAGCTTTTGCCGGCGCGATCGCGAAGGCCAATATTGACATTGCACTACCTGTTTGGAGTTGTTAGCATGAGCGCCGAATTGGTGAGAGATGACTACGGGCTATGACGGACCTCAAAAACATCAAGAGCCTGAACGATTGGCGCAAGTTTCGCGATGAAATCCAGTCGGTGGTGCTGGACGTGTTGCAGGAATGGCCTCCGGAACACGCGGAATTACAGGTCAAGGTCCTCGATGAAGTCCAGTTTGCCGGATACGTCCGCCGGCGCGTGAACTACTTCGTGGACGAGTGGGAACGCGTAACGGCGTGGATGTTCGTGCCCGAAGACCGCGACGAAATGCCGGCTATCCTCTGCTGTCATCAGACCGTCCCGCAGGGAAAGGACGAGCCGGCCGGCCTCGAAGGCGACCCCAATCTGGCTTTTGCTCAGCACTACGCCGAATTGGGTTACGTGACCCTGGCCCCGGACTGCATTACCGCCGGAGAACGCGTCTCGGTCGGCTTGCAGCCGTTCGACACGGCGAATTTCTATAAAGACTACCCTCGGATGTCCGCCATGGGAAAAATGCTTTGGGATCACATGCACGCCCTCGACGTGCTCTGCGACACGCGGCGAGTGGACAGCGCGCGGATTGGCGTGGTGGGCCACAGTTTAGGCGGATATAACGCGTTGCTGTTATCGGCCTTTGACGAGCGGGTGCAGGCCTGCGTCGCCAGTTGCGCTTTCACGCGGTTCGCCGACGATCCGGAGCCGGAACGGTGGGCTCGAGAGAACTGGTTCGTGCATTTACCGAAACTGAGACCCGCGATTAAGAAGCGACGCTTCCCCTTCGATTGGGAGCATATCCTGGCGCTGGCGGCGCCCATCCCCCTCCTGTTACTTACCGCATCGAACGACGACGTCTTTCCCCATGCCGAGAGCTGCCAGAAGGCTTCGCAAACAGCGCGCACCGTCTATAGACTTCTGGGCGCGACCGAGGCGCTCGAATGTCACACCCATGACTATGGCCACCAGATGACGCCCGAAACGCTGGCACGATCGGACGACTGGTTTGAACGATGGCTCTAGTCCGTTTGGGGTCGAACGCAACACCCTTCAACGATTGTTCGGATTCTTGAGCGGTTAGGAGAGAGGAAATCCAGGGATGAGTCATTTTTCGTGGGTGGATGGGAGTATCGTCGGCATTTATTTATTGGTCACTATGGTCGCGGGGATCATGGTGCGCAAATACGTTGTACGAGTAGACCATTTCCTGCTCGCCGGCCGCGAGATGAATCTTTACCTGGGAATTGCGTCGCTGGCCGCCACGGAGTTCGGCGTCGTGACCTGCATGTACACGGCGCAGAACGGCTATGACAAAGGATTCGCAGGAGCAACTCCCGGCATCATAGCCGCCCTCGCGATGCTGCTGGTGGGACTCACTGGCTTCTGCGTCAAACCCCTGCGTGACTCGGGTGTCATGACCATCCCGGAACTGTTTGAGAAACGGTACGGTCCGCGTATTCGCTGGTTAAGCGGGGTGGTAATCGTGTTGGGCGGGCTGTTGAACATGGGCGTCTTTCTGCGGACCGGGGGGGAATTCCTGGTCTCCGCGTGCGGCATGGACAAGGGGCATCTCGAAATCACCATGACGGCCCTGCTCGCCGCCGTAGCCATTTACACGATTCTCGGAGGGATGCTCTCCGTCCTAGTTGCCGACTTCCTGCAATTCATCGTGATGAGCGCGGGTCTGATGGCGGTTACCGTCCTGATCCTCAAAAACGTGGGATGGAGCGCGATGACCGCTGCGGTCGAGAAACATTATGGAGCCGGCGGTTTCAATCCCTTTGTTCATCCGAAGATGGGATGGGACTACATAGTCTTCAACGTTTTGGGAAATACGGCGGCGGTTCTTACCTGGCAAACCACCATCCAACGCCTGCTCGCCGCCAAGGATACTGCCACGGGTCAACGGGTCTATTCCCGTACCAGCTTTTTCTTTGTCTGCCGCTTTCTGATTCCCGGGATTTGGGGCATAGCGGCCTTGGCGACGCTAACGCCCGAGCAGGTTGGCGGCAACACCCTACACGCGATGCCTCTCTTTCTGAGCCAGTTCGTACCAATGGGCTTGATGGGATTGCTGATTGCGGCCATGCTGGCGGCCGACATGTCCACGGACTCGTCCTACATGCTCACGTGGGGCAGCGTGATTTACAACGACATCCTGGCCCCCTTCCGCAAAGGCAAATGGTCCGAAAAGCGCGGCATACTCTGGAATCGCATGATCGTTGCGCTAATCGGGGTGTTCCTGTTAGTGTACGGTTTGTGGTACGAAATCAAGGGTGACCTATGGAGTTACCTCTTGGAAACCGGCACCATCTATCTTGCCAGCATGTCCACACTCCTCATTGCCTGCTGCTATTGGAAGCGGGCCAATAGTTGGGGCGCCGCCGGGGCCATCATCTGCGGCGCATTCATCCCTTTGACCCGCCTGACGCTGGAGCAATTCCCATACACGGCGGACTTCGCGGCGCGGGTAGGCCCCGAGAAGGGCGGCATTACTACCTTCGCCTGTGCCGCCGCGGCCATGGTGATCGGATCGTTGCTCAAACCTCAAAACACTGCCAACAACGGAGGAGTCCAGACCGATGGCTGACCACTGGTTTTGGTGGCTGCTGACGGCCGCCTGTGTCTTCTGGTATTCCGTGATCACCGTGTACGTGGCCGTTCGGGGATTCTCCGACATCAAAACCATGCTGGCCCACCTTTCACAAAGGCCCAGCGACCCTGATCAATCCGTACCGTGACGACGCCGCGCAGGGAACACAGCGTCAGTCTCCAAGTGTTATCTGTTTGACTCGCCATAAGCTAACTAGCAGGCAGGTCTAAATTCAGTGGCCTGGAAACCAGGCGGGAACCTGGGAACAGAGTTCAAAAAGAGGGTACGCATGAGTAAAGTGCAACAGATCGCAGAACCGGAAGTTACGGAGAAGGTCGGGCGCCTCGTTGAGAACATCGAACAGGTCATTTTCGGCAAACGGGAGGTGGTTAAGCTCTGTGTCGTGGGTCTTCTGGCGCGTGGGCACATACTCATCGAAGATATCCCCGGTATCGGAAAGACCACCCTGGCCCAAGGCTTGGCGCGTTCCATTGACTGCGCGTTCAGCCGGATTCAGTTCACGAGCGACATGCTACCCTCGGATATCTTGGGAGTCAGCGTTCTAAACCCCAAAACGCAGGATTTCGAGTTCCGTTCGGGACCGATCTTCTCGCATATCATCCTGGCGGACGAAGTCAATCGCACCCCACCCAAAACGCAGAGCGCCCTCCTGGAGGCCATGAGCGAGTACCAGGTTTCGGTGGACGGCATCACACACGCCTTACCGCAGCCTTTTATGGTACTCGCCACGCAGAATCCCATCGAGTACGAAGGGACTTACACCCTTCCGGAGTCGCAACTCGACCGGTTCATGCTGCGCATCGAGGTAGGCTATCCCGGCCCGGACGACGAACTACTTATTATGCGCCGTCGGGATCCGAAAGTGGCCTTGGACCGTTTGCGGCCGGTGTTGTCGGCGCCGGAGGTCTTGGAGTTGCAGGAACGGGTTGGTCAAGTCTATGTGGAAGAGAGCGTAGCGCAGTATATGCTCGAGATCGTTCAGGGCACGCGCGAGGATGAGCATGTCCAACTGGGCGCGAGCCCGCGAGCTTCGGTATCCTTCTACGAGATATGCCAAGCACGGGCTTTAGTAGAAGGTCGCGACTATGTGACGCCGGATGACGTGAAGCAAATGGCGGTACCAGTGCTGTCGCATCGTATCCTGGTCAAGTCGCGAGGCGGAAATCCGGCTACATCGGCCCGCGAACGGGCTCGGGCCGTCTTCGATGTGGTGAAACGAGTCGCGGTACCCGTGTGATGGAATGATACGCAACCCGATGAGACCCCGGCGGCGACTGAGCCGCACGGGGAAGCACTTCACCATTATTTTCGTGCTGGTGCTCCTCGCCGCATGGAACACGGGCATTAACCTTCTCTACGTCGTCGTCTCGGGACTGGCGAGTTTCCTGATTCTGTCGGTCCTTGTCCCCGGTTTTACGTTGCGCCGGTTGACGGTTACCCGCGAAGCCCCCCCGGCGGTACAGCGGATGGAACGATTTCCAGTTACGGTCGCGGTCCAAAATCGGAAGCGTTTTTTTCCCGTGGTCTCCGTTCGGATCGAAAGCTCCGTTCGCTCCGGCCAGAGCTTAAGCTATATCGCGAAAGCACACGCGCAAACCGCGGCCGTGTTTCGGGTTTCCGAACGATTTGAGCGGCGCGGCGTCTATCCGCTTCCTCCGTTGAAACTGATCACCACATTCCCCTTCGGGCTTCTCGAAACCAGCGTGGTCGTCGGTGATCCGGTAGAGGTCGTAGTGTATCCCCGCGTGCTGGCGTTGCGCACGGCATTGTTCGATCAATTGCCGGCTACCGGTGCCTTGCCCAAAGTGGCGGGCGGCGGTGGCACCGAGTTCTTCTGTTTGCGGCAGTACCTTCCGGGCGACGAACTCCGAAAGATCGCTTGGCGGCCCAGCGCCCGCGCCGGGACACTGATTGTGCGGGAGTTGGAACAAGAGACCGTTCGGCACGCCGTGTTCATGTTCGACACGGGTCGGGTCGAAGGTCTGGACGATTCGGATTTTGAGAATCGCTTCGAGGACGCCGTGGAACTGGTGGCCTCGCTGGCCGTTACGCTGCTTCAGCGGGAATACAGTGTTTCGCTGGTCACGCCCACGGCACAGGTGGAGGACGGCGAGGGCAAGATGCAAATCAAGCGGATTCTAGAATTCCTGGCGCGCGTCCAGCCGACCCACGAGGTAGCAGGCGATGCGTTCTTCCGAAGTATCATCGCGCGAGAAGCGCGCGGGGCGGCCTATTTTGCGGTGACCGCCGACGCCGAGCGTTGGGGACGCAAGCTGGGCGTCGGAAGCCTCCACGTGTTGGACCCGCAGGAGGTGCTGCGTGCGTAAGCGCGTCGAAAGATCGTTGCGCCTCAGCACGGCGTTAATTGTGTTAGCGGGCTACTTGGCACTCGCGGTTACGCCGGAATACGGCGCGGCATTGCTGATCGTTCCCGCCATCCTGCTGGTATTGGCGCCGTTTGGGGAGTGGCTTGATCAGCGATATCCCGGTTATCAGCGCGCTACAACCGCGATTACTATCGTGTACACGTTGATAATGCCGGTCTCGATAATCGGATTTGGCCTGCTGGACGGCGTCATCAGCCTGATCATTTACATCCTGGCCTTCAAACTGCTGCACCGGAAAGTCGAGCGCGACTACTATCACATATTCCTCATGTCATTCTTCCTGTTGGTTGCGGCGTGTGTGCAGACGCCAAGCGCTTCGATCAGCCTGGTCTTCGTCCTATTCCTGTTCAGCGCCGCCTGGTCGTTCCTGCTTCTCCAAGTACACGTGGAATCGCTGGCGGCAGACCACACCAAGTTGCCGGACCTCGTCGCTCTGAGGCAAACACGCTGGGTGCCGGAGGTGGAGGTCGCATCGCGCCACGGGCCGAGTTTCAGCATCATCATGGGATTGATTTCCGTCGCGAGTCTGCTGATGACGATCGTACTGTTCGTGATGTTCCCACGTATGGAGGCGGGTATTCTCGGACGCGACAGCTTCGCTCTCTCTTCGCGGACGGGACTTTCGGCGTCGGTAGACTTGGCAACCAGCACACGCATCGAGCGGGATACCACCCCCGTTATGCGGGTTGAGTTCCCGCTCGAACGTTACCAGCAGTACGACGGACCAATGTTTTGGCGCAGCACTACACTGGACTCGTATTCACGAGGCAGATGGGAGCGGTCGCCAACGGTAGTAGACGTCGAAGACGCACTTCAGAGTCCAATTCTTGCCCGAATCCTGCCGTACACGGCTACGTACATCTACTTCTCCAACAATACGGACTACCTGAAGCGCCGAATTACCGGTCGGGGGCCTCGGGTCGTCCATCAAGTAGTTTTTCTGGATGTCGTTTCGGGACAGGGCATCCCAACATTGAATGCGGTGGAAACGTTCGAGTACCGCGGCGGCCGGCTGGAATGGGATCGGAAACTGGACGGTTCAATCATTCCGATCGGAATATCGCCCGGGGGTCTGCAATATAAGGCGGACTCCCTCGTCGAAGACCCGCCGGCCGAGGTCTTGCGAGAGGCGCCCGACAATTACGAGGAGCGACTCTCTCCGGACGTGTATCAGTTATTGACTTATCACGATCTCGAAGCGCGGACGATTGCGTTGGCGCGAGATATCACCGAGAGCGCCGAGACGGTTTACGACAAGGCCGTAGCGATCGAACGATGGCTGCAAACGGGCGACTTATACTATTCCCTTGACCTGGAGACTCGCTTGCAGCCCACGGAACATCCGGTAGACATATTCCTCCACAACACGAAGATCGGGCACTGCGAATTATTCGCGAGCGCCATGGCGCTGATGTTGCGCAGTTTGGGAATTCCGACGCGCGTGGTCAATGGGTTTCGCGGAGCCGAATGGAATGGGAACGACCAATCCTATCTGGTGCGGAATGAAATGGCCCACCTTTGGGTGGAGGTGTATTTTTTGGGTCGCGGGTGGGTGACATTTGATCCTTCCCCTCCGAGCGAAGGAATCGCGAATAACGCGCTGGATTCGCTCTCCCGCTGGTTTTCAGGTCGTGTATTGAAGGCTAAGATACTCTGGTACAGCCGCGTGATCGGTTTCACCCAAGAGCGCCGGTGGCAGACGTTTCGGGATCTTGCGCTTGGAATCATCGGATTCGGGACAGACTTATCCTTCCAGCCCGGCGAGACGCGGCACGGCGGTGAGAGCAGTCTCAACCTTTTCCGTGTCATCTCAACCGGCGTTCTCGGTATTACAGTGTTGGTAGGCATCGTCATCGCCGTACCACGCCTTCGCGTCCGCCGCAATCACCGGCGCGTACTCACCCGAGATCAGAGCCGTGCCATTCGTCTTTTCGGGTCGCTCGTAAAGCGATTACAGCGCTACGGCGCGGAGTGCCGCGGCCGGACGACCGCCGAAATCCTCGACGAATTGTACCAAACCCCCCAACTGAATCCGGCGCCCGTCGAGCGCGTATTCTCCGCATACAACCAGGTACGTTTTGGCGGACGCGCGCTCGATTGGCACGAGTACCGGCAACTTCGCAGATTGGTTCAGTCCGTGCGGCCACAGACCGTTTAGGTAGCTCCTAGCGCAGAGTTGATGATCCACTGCAAATCCAGCGCATCGGTCACGCCCGCAAGGTTGACGTCGGAAGGCACGGGAGGAGTCATACCAAGGACGGCACTAATGGCCAATTGGACGTCGATAGCGTCTACGTAACCGTCACAATTGAGATCGCCGGGAGATTGCGAAACCGGATAGGAACTCGGAGACCGAGGATTTGTGCTCTGCGCATACTCAAAACTGTCCCAATATCCGTCCCCATCGGAATCTCGACTGTAGGGGTCCGTTCCAAGCAGATATTCGTCGAGGCTGGAGAGTGTGTCTCCGTCGACGTCGAGAGCAACGTCATGGCGATCCCCCGGATCAAGCCCATTCCAAAGTTCCCATCCATCGGACATGCCATCGCCATCGCTATCCCAGAGCAAGAAGTGGCTGCCCACGAACGCCTCCATATCGTCAAAGATGCCATCCGCGTCCACGTCTGTTCCGGAGACCGCTATCACACAGACCCATGCGTATCCTCTGGTCACTCGCGGCGGCGCCTCCGCCGCCTCGCCGGTCATGGTACACGAATGTAACACAATCAGCGCGACGGAAAGACGCAGTCCTCCGCTCGCCGGCCGATACGCGGCCGGTCGCACGCATCCCAACAACTTATCTCCTTCCGCTGCTTCGGTCGAGGAAACTCAAGTGCAACGGATGTGCCAGATAGGTTTTGGCGCGCGCCTCTCAAGATCGGCATTCTCCAAGAAGCGTGAGTGCGTAATGTCTAGACAAGAAAAATCGTCAATGTTTACCGCGCTTCCTGCAGTTCGTGATGCGAAATCCGTTGTACGCGGCGGTGGGAACCAGCAAAGTTTCGCGGCCCGGTTCACGATAAGCAGTGGCTCACAGCAAGTTTTCGGTGTACAATTTTGCGCGACGGGTGCTTGGAGCGTACAGAAGTGAACGTACTCTTCGCGGGCGGCAGGACGCATGACCGCACATCTTGGGATTGGGCACGCGGATGCGCGTGCAGATGCGTCGAGATCACGTTACTGGTGCTGGCACGGGGCATTTCCGCTGCGGCCGACGTGTTAACCGTTACCGGTTTCAACGTCGAGTCCGGCGATGCCAGTCCGCAGGTGATCGCAACGTACATTCAGGGTGCAGGACCTACTGATCTGTGGGGTCTTTGCGAAGTGGAAGATGCATCGTGGCTCGCCCCGATTGAAAACGCTGCAGAAGCCGTACGCGGCACGGATTACCGGTCTATCTTAGGAACCACGGGCGGCGCAGACCGGCTGGCGATCCTGTATGACGACGAGATCGTACAGGAAGTACGCCATCAGGAATTGCACAATGTCAATGTGGACGGCCGGGTACGCGCGCCGCTGTTCGCGGAGTTCCGTGTGCGCACGACGGGAACCGTGTTTATATTCATGGTAAATCATTTGTACCGGCGCGACGACCAGGGACGGCGTCTGCAGGCCGCACGACTAAACGCATGGGCAACGACGCAGTCCCTGCCAATTGTCGCCGTCGGTGATTACAATTTCGATTGGAACGTGCACACGGGAAGACACGATCCGGGTTTCGACCAACTGACCCGCAATGACGTGTTTGTCTGGCTCAAGCCGTCACGGATTATCAAGACACAATGTTCATCGCGGTACAACTCAATACTGGATTTCATCTTCGTATCGGGTCCGGCAAAGGCGTGGAAGGCCTCGTCCGTAATCCTCTATCCGGAACCCGACTATTGTCCGGATGACTCGCGAAAGAGCGATCATCGGCCCGTGCAGGCAACGTTAGAAATCCCTTGAGGAAAGGAGACAGTTCATGGCGGCAACTTCACGAATCGTATTCAACGTAGGAGGTCCGGGATTCCACCCCGTGCGGGAGCAGGCATTGCGAATCCAGCAGTGGCTGGGCGATAAGTTCACGTACGAGGTGCGCGACGGTCTGGATGCGTTCGAGGCGCTCGAGGGATGCGACCTGCTGGTCTTAATGGGGCTCCATTGGACCGGCTGGAAAGAGGAGAAGACCGAACGTAGCTTGTATCACCCCATGGAAGACCGGCACAAAAAGGCGTTTGAAGCTTACGTCGCTTCGGGGAGACCGCTCATCGCGCACCATGGAACGATCGCGAGTTACGACGATTGGCCGCGCTATGGAGAGCTAATCGGCTTCACGTGGGTCTGGGGGAAGACGAGTCATTCGCCGGTTAGTGACCATCTCGTCCGCATTCATCGCTCGACCCATCCCCTCGTGAAAGACCTCGATGATTACACGATTCATGACGAATTGTATTACGACATCCAGACCACACCGGGACTTTCGACACTCATCCACGCCGAAGCAGAATGGCAGGGCCGCGCCCTGCCTATGATCATGTCGGCCGAAGGCGGTCGCGTCGAAGGTGCGGGTAAGGTCGTGTACCTGGCCAACGGACACGATATGAAGGCATTCGAGTGCGCGGCCATGCAGCGAATCTGGGCGAACGCCGTTAATTGGGCACTGGGTTTGTAGGGTACAGGGTATAGGGTTCAGATTTACAGGTTCGGGTACATCTTTTGGGCAACTAGGGAAGGCTCATATGGCACGTTCCAAGAACCGATCTGTGCAAACGTACTCCGCCGCCGTGATCGGAGTGGGCAGGGCCGGAACAGGCTCGTCGGCCAAGGGCGGCGGGCATCGCATTGGTTACACGCATGCGGTGATGTTTCAGCGGAACCCGCGGACCAAACTCGACGCGGCTGCGGATGTCAACTCCGAGAATCTGGAGGCCTTCCAGGCGAAGTTCGATGTGCCTTCCGGCTTTCGCAACTACAAACACATGTTGAGAGAAGTCCGTCCGGATATCGTGACCATCGGCACCTACGTGGGTCTGCATTGCGAAATGATCGAGGCCGCCGCGCGCGCGGGCGTGAAAGGCATACTGTGCGAGAAGCCGTTCCTCGCCTCGCCCAAGGAATGTGATCGGGTCCGCGGGATCGCGCAGAAGACCGGCGTCAAGATCGCGGTCCCTCATATCCGGCGCTACTTTCCCGCGTTTGCGCGGGCGAAGAAGCTCTATCTCGACGGGACCGTCGGCGAACCGGTGATGTGCATCGCCGGGATCGAGGGCTGGGACCTCAGCGAATGGGGCTCGCACTGGCTCGATATGTTCCGGTTCTTCCACGACGACCGGGCCATCAAGTGGGTATTCGGTCAAGTCAAGACGGGAAACTTCCACGGCTACGGCCACGCCATGGAAGAACATGCCATCGCCTACTTCGAGTTCGAAGGCGGCGGCAAAGGTTTCCTCGACGGCGGCCGCGGAATGAACGGTAGCAATACCATGACCCTGGTCGGCAGCGACGGCACCATCCGCATACTTCGGGAAGATACCCTAATTATAGACAACGCTGCAGGCCGCCGCACGGAGTCGTTCGCGGGCGAAACTCGGAGCGAATTCATTTACACGTGGGATTGCCTCCTCAATGACCTAATCGCTTGGATTGAAGGCGGCCCGGAACCGATGCTCGGCCTCACCAACATGCTGAAGACTTCCGAGCTGAACCTGGCGGCCTACCTCTCCGCTATACGCGGCGACCGCGTGGACCTGCCCCTCAAAGATAAACTCGACGAATGGCCGGTCGAAGTGCTCGTTCGACTGCGAAAGAAACGAGCTTCAACTTAATTGGAATCCATAGAGTTCGGCGTTCTTTATTTCAAAACGCAGCCGCATGGGCCGTCCCCGCAGCTTTTCGGGTAGCCGAGAATGCGGTCCCCAGCGAACTCTCTGCGCGATGCGGTCGCCGTGCACTGGTCGGCAGTTTCGGAGCGACAGTCCACGAATGACTCTCCCTTCGGCGTCCTGCACTTCTACGCGGATACGGCCTTTCTGCGCTGCCGCGTTAAGTTGCAGCGTGTCGCCCGCAACGTCCATCGGTTTGGTAAGTACCTCCCCCACCGTGTGCTGTGGACATAAACTCACGTAACCATCCCAGCGCAGTACCGCCCGCGCGGTTCGCCCGATGCGCGCGCGGTCTTTGTAATACGTAGTGCCGTCGCGGTTCCAGTTCAGATGGTCTCCGTCCCAACATGAGTAATATAGCCACAGTTCATCGTGCACGCGGACCGGAGAACCTGTCAGCACGAGCCGATCAAAACCATCCTCGGCCTCATGAAACGGGACCCAGATCTGTTTGTCGCCCACGCACTGCCAGCTCTTACCCGCGTCACGGCTCATGATCAAACGCAATTCGGTCGTACCCTTGCGCCAGACGCCTTTCTGCGTGGGCATCTCCGCCTGCGGCGTGCTGCGGTCGCCATGAAAAATAACCAATTGGCCGAGCCACAGGCCCGCGGCGCGAAACACGCGGATATCCATGTACTCGACCCAGTCCTGCGGCGTGCGGGACTCGTCTTCGGCGATAGTCAGTACCAGTTCCTCTTTCGACCATTCCTTCAAATCCCGCGTCGTCCAGCGACCAATGTCGCGACCGCCGCGCTTAACGAAGTCTCCAAAAGAAGATTGGGCACATTCAAACCACAGTTGCTCGCGATCATCGAAACCGGGGACGCGCACCGCCGGACCGCGTGCGCCGTGCTAGGCGGTGTTTCGTGCCGTCTGCCCATGAAGACATCTTAGCTCACCCTCCCTCTTGATCCAGCGTGGCCGGAACTGGCGTTAGTGTGTAAGTGCTTGGCGTGCAAGGGGAGAGGGCGGGGCAGGACCGGTATTTGGTGTGAAAAAGCGGACAAAATCGGTGAAAAACGGGACATTTTTGGTAAAAATTGGTAAGAATTGGTAAAAAAGCGAACCAAATCGGTACAAAAACGGGATACATTTTTGTAGGAATTGCTCGATTGTGGACCCTCCTTCGCCGAGGCTTCGGAGGGCGGGGTGCGGAGTGAAGGATCGGCTTGGGCCGGGCACCCGCGGGGGCGGGCACACGACGTAAGTGTCTGGGGCGCAGGGGCACGATGTGGCGCGAGGCCGCGATTTCGTATTAAAAAGTGTGCACAAAATGTGCACAAAGTGTACCGTTTTTTGCAACTTTTGTGCATTTGCGTGCACAAAGTGTGTAAGAAGTGTGCATAAAACGTGCACTTTTTTGGGGCCGCAGCGAGTGAGTGGTGAACGGTGAAGAGCGTCCGGTATGGCTGTCCGGAGCGTACCGGCACATGGTTGCCGGGGGTTGGCGCATGATGGGTGAGCACGGAATCCTCCTTTCGCGGGCGGTCCGCCCCGAGGCGGGTAAGCCCGAGTTGCAAATATCCCTCTATATATATAGCCCCGGGCGTTGCACTCTCCATGTTAGAAATGATAAAAAAGCGAAATAAGAAAAGGGACCCAAGGGACGTAAACGACGAAAGGGACTTATTCCTATGGGTGAAAAGGATCGCGGGCAGGATGCCGGCGATTCATCAGCAAGATGCCGATGGCGCTCATGGTTAATTGTTGCTTCTCGTGTATTGACTCACCGTTGAATGGTCAGGTTCGAAGAGGGACGGCATGCAGTTCGATCCCGAGCGCCTGGACCACTTTGAGGATGGTATCGAACCCCGGCGTACGTTCGCCCGACAGAGCCTTGTAGAGACTCTCCCGTGATAGGCCCGCATCCCGTGCCACTTGCGTCATGCCTTTGGCTCGGGCAATATCACCGAGTGCTTTGGCGATGAATGCCGCATCACCGTTCGACTCTTCAAAACAGGCCTCCAGATAGGCGTCCATTTCTTCGGGCGTCCGGAGATGTTCAGCCACGTCGTAGCGAGTGATGCTCGTCTTGCTCATCGTTCATACTGTAGCCTTGAGGCTACAGATCGTCACGTCGTGAGTTTAGCGGTCATCTCGCAGTGGCCAACGGCTGCGGCTCAGCGGTGGCGCGGTGCGCCGTCCGCTGGAGTTGTCTTCTCGCTACCTGCCATGGTGCTTTGATCAGCCAAAGATCTCCTTTGGAGAGACGGACTGCCAGCACGTCCCATTGAGCTTGAATAGTTCAAGTTTCCTGGCGCGCTGCCACTCGGCCAGGATGACAGCCTTCGCCCTGTGATGTTTGGCAACCCTTGACAGGCGAGCGACATCATCGGACGTGGGTCGAGGGGCAGACCCGCCTTTGGTCTGAATCAGAATGATTTCGAAAAAGTCCCCGCGCTTGAACCCAGGACCATCATGACGGTGATCCTTTCGGATAGCGATCAGATCAACAATACCCCGAGCTTCGCTCTTGGTTCTTCCCCCAAATTCCACCAAGTTCCATTTAGCGCCCGTACGGCGACTGTACGTAACGAGCCATTTGGTCATCGTTCGCGCCCATTTTGCAGTGTAGTGGGCTTTCCTGCCCGGGCTTGCCTTTTCAGGAGTCCGTATCATGATCTTTGCAGCTACCGGCTGCAAGCTAAACTGCCCGGCAAAGCTCTTGTCGACCCCAAACTACGTCCAGGCCGCGTCCAGTGCAGCAAGTTGTCAGCCCGATTCCCCTTTTTGCCAACTGATAGCCAATGCCTCCACTATTAGCCACGCCTTCCTCGGGGCCCGGTCGACGACATGATTAAGTATACTCTTAGCCCAAGAAGTAATGATAAATCAGCATCTTACTCCGCTGCCGCTCCATTATGGAAACTTGATCGATTAGAAATACCATGAACTCCATGGCCGCGTTCTCTGTGGTCGTTCTAAATGAAGGCACTGGCCTATCCCTGTTTTCGATTTTCACGCACCGGGTAAACGAGGTATTGGCCACACAAACGCCGCTCAGGGGAACGTAAATCGCGTTGTTGACTTCTTGATTCACTTCCGACACGACCTCTTCAAGACGGATCAACTCTTTGTCAGGCTTGGTGTCAGACGAAAATGAGAAGACACAGCAGACCGGACTCGATTTCTGCGGGGTCTCGGGCATGACCTCCGCGAAATGTGCATCAAGGGTTTTTACGGAATGAGCATTTTGGATCGACTTCTTTACTTCATCTCTTGTCAAAGTGCTCTTTACCTCGACGGTTGCCAGCACCGACTCGATTGGGACAATTCCTTCCTCGCCCGTAAACATCAATGACGGAATCAGCGTCTTGTCATAAATTATGATATCAATCTGGCGGCTGCTTCCACCGCGTGAATCAACGACAATACCAGTACAGACTCCAATATTCGGGCTTAAGAAGGGAGTCAACAGATCTCTTGCGAATATCTCACGAGCGCGGCCCCTTAGACCTGGATGCGCTAACTCAGAGGCAGATTCGGATCGCGATAGCGCAAAATGGATGATTGACTCGGCGAGCTTCGTGTAGTGTGCATTCATCGCACCAGTACTTCCTGCGCAACAATACTGAAACTGGTTCGCCTAACTTCCCAGAACCACTCTCGCAACCCGCATAACTTGCTCCCTCACAGTCCGTGCACCGGGCTGTGGACACCGGCTAGTCGGCGGTTCAGAATGTGCGCGTTGATCATCGTGGTTTTGACGTGGGAGTGGCCCAGTAGCTCCTGAACCGTCCGGATGCAGACCGTGCGTCGTGCGTGGCGGATGTGTTTGTTCCACACCATTAGGGATTAGTGTAGCAC
>JACQVH010000219.1 GCA_016209895.1 Candidatus Hydrogenedentota bacterium
CGTCCCTGCGGATTCACTCTAAACCCGAGCACGATCGGTTCCTTCAATTGCTCGGGGGCGGCGGTCCGCAACGCCAAAATCGGCGGCGCGAAAAGGAGCTGTCGGTTCTTCGGCTCAGACATCCACTCGAGGTAGGTCTCGAATCCTGGCGCGGGGTGGCCGACCGGTTCCGGCGGTTTCATTTCCGGTTCTTCCGACGGTTCCAGGAACGCCACCCGCGACAACATTGTCCCCAATTGACCCAGTTCCCGGCCAAACCGTGCCCAAGGGTCTTTGGGGCCGGTATCGAGGATATCCTCGTACTTGGAACGAATCTGAAGGCTATCCTCACGCGCGCTCAACCGTTGGAGTCCGGCAATTTCGAGGGTTGGCAGCTCAATCTGCGGCACGTTGGCCCAGACCGGCTCGGGCGCCGACGCAAAGGGGTCGCTGACCGTGGGCACGCGCAGCGTGTCGCCGGGTGTGGGCACAATGGGCCGCAGCGTCTGGGGGTTGACTATCTCAAAGCGATAGTATTCGATGTCCTCTCGTGGAAACAGAATCACAATCGAGAACAGGGTCACCATCGAGAGGTGGAATACCAGCGAAAAGCCCAAAGCGGCAAGAAAGACGCGGTCCACACGCGCCATGGCCTACCTCACAACGCCGCGGCTTCGGTCGGTGGAATAGCGGCGATGTTGAACCGTTGAATGCCAACGCTGGTCGCAATACCCAGCACTTCGACCAGCCGGGCCGTGGGAATCCGCGCGTCCGGGCGAATCAACACGCCCAAATCCTCGCGTTCCGAAGCAGCCGCCTGCAGTACGTGGCCTAACTCGGCCATCGTCTTCACTTCCACGTTATCCACGAAGATCGGCCCCTTGCCGTCCGGCCCGCCCTCGCCGTAGGCCAACGTCACCGACAGGTCCTTCTGTTCGAGTGAGGCGGCGCCCTCGGCCTCCGGCATTTCGATGTTGATCGAGCTTTGCACCACAAACGTGGACGACAACATGAAAAAAATGATCAACTGGAAGACGCAGTCAATCATGGGCGTCATATCCAGCGTTGCTCGGACCTTCTGTTTGCCGGATCGGTGAAATTTCATAAACTAAATCTGATATTCGCCGCGGTGTTTGGTCAACAATTCGACCAATTCCGAGGAACTGATCTCCATTTCCAAAATCATATTGTCCACGCGCGCGATAAAATAGTTGTAAACCACCAGGGCGGGGATCGCCACGGCCAGGCCGGCGGCGGTCGTGATCAGGGCGTTCCCGACCCCCTCCGCCAAGTCCGAAGGATTCACTTGCCCCTTCTTGTTTTCGATGACCGCAAAACACTTAATCAGGCCTTGGACCGTTCCGAGAAGACCTAACAGTGGCGCGATGGAGGTGCAAGTGGCCAATGCGGACATGTATCGTTCCAGCCGCGGAATTTCGAGATGGCCCGCGTCTTCAATCGCTTCGCGAATGTCCTCTTTACTGCGGTTGGACTTCAACAGGCCGGCCCGCAGAATGCGCGCGATCGGGCCGCTGGTCTGATCGCACAAGTCTACGGCCTCTTGAATCCGGTTCTGCCGCAGCACCGTGCGCATCGTGTCCATGAATTCCCGGGTGTCTATGGAAGCCCGCCGCAGCGAGAAGAAGCGTTCGATGGCGATGGCGAGTGCCACCACCGAACACAGCATGATGGGAAACATCAAAATACCGCCTTTGAAGATTATTTCAAAGACTTGGTAATCCTGCGTGTTCACCGAAGTAACTGCCTCCCTTCATTCATCGCCCGCGCTTTCGCCCGGGTCAGTGACTGACCAAGGTGCCGAGTCCCTTGTTCGTGAAAATCTCCAACAATAGAGCATGTGGGACGCGCCCGTCTACAATATGGGTCTTTTTGACGCCGTAGTCGAGCGCCTTAATGCAGGCTTCGACCTTCGGGATCATACCTCCCGAGATGACCCCGTCCCGCGTTAGTTTCGGCATTTCCCGATACGTGAGTTGGTGGATGAGCGTGCTGGGGTCATCCCGGTCTCGCAACAGCCCCGGCGTATCCGTAAGAAACACCAGCTTTTCCGCCTGGAGCGCCGCGGCAATCTCGCCCGCCGCGGTGTCGGCGTTCACGTTCCAGGTATTACCGTCCCGGTCGGTGGCCGTCGGCGCCACCACCGGGATCATACCACTCCGTGTCAAGACGTTGAGCAGATTCGAATGGACGCTTACGATCTCTCCGACGAAACCCAGGTCGGCGCCGTCTTCGGTTTCGATCCTTTTGGCGTGCAAAAGGTTGCCGTCTTTGCCGCTCAACCCCACCGCCATGCCGCCGGCCGTATTGAGGAGATTGACCAAATCCTTATTGATGGACCCCGCCAGTACCATCTCCACCACCTGGACCGTTTCCGCGTCCGTGATCCGCAGGCCATTGTGGAATTTGGACTCGATGCCCAGGCGCTTCAACGTGCGGCTGATCGCGGGGCCGCCCCCGTGCACGACGATCGGGTTCATTCCCACGTACTTCATCAACACCACGTCTTCCGCGGTGCTCTTGCGGATTTCCGGGTCTTCCATCGCGCTGCCCCCGTATTTGATGACGACCGTTTTGCCTTCGAAATCCCGGATGTAGGGCAGGGCTTCGATCAAGACTTCCGCTTTTTGGATCAGCGTTTCCATTTCGCGATGCTTTGCTCTCCGCCTTCGACGCCTACCGCGTTACGAGCGGTAGTCCGCGTTAATCCGTACATAATCATAACTCAAATCGGAAGTCCAGTAGATAGTTTTCCCGGGACCATCGCCGACCGCCACTCGGACCGTAAATTCGGACTTCTTCATTTGTGCGGCGGCGTCGGCTTCCTCATACGCGGCCGCGGTGCCGCCATGAGCGATCTGGAGATCGTTAATCCAGATCGCTAAAGCGTTCGGCTCGAAGGGCACACCTGCGTAGCCCGCCGCACAGGCGATCCGACCCCAGTTGGGATCATTGCCGAAGAAAGCGGTCTTACAGAGTTGCGACTGGCCGATCGCGCGGGCAATCTTTAACGCCGCATCATTGGAGGCGGCGCCTTCCACGATAATCTCGACAAACTTGGTAGCCCCTTCCCCGTCCCGCACCACTTCCTTGGCCAATTCCGCGCAAACGAATTCCAGGCCGCGCGCAAACTCGGCGTAATCAGATGTATTCGGCGCCAGCGGCGCCGCCATGGCGCGCCCGTTGGCCAGGCAAATCACGCTGTCGTTCGTGCTAGTGTCGTTGTCCACGCAGAGCCGGTTGAACGATTTGTCGGCCGCTTGGCGAAGCAGGTCCTGCATCACTCGGGGTGTCACCTTCGCATCCGTGGTGATGAAGCACAACATCGTGGCCATGTTCGGCGCGATCATACCCGCGCCCTTCACCATGCCCCCGATGCACACGCGTCCGGCCGCGAGGTCCAACGCGATGGCAATTTCCTTCGGACGCATGTCCGTCGTCAGAATCGCGGCGGCGGCATCCCCACCGCCCTTCTCCGACAGAGCCGCGGCACAGGCGTCCACTCCCTTCGTGATCCGATCCATGGGCAAGGGCACACCGATCACGCCCGTGCTGCAGACGCAAACTTCGTTAGGTTCCAGACCCAGACTCTGGGCCACGCGCTGCGCCGTAGTTTCGACGTCGCGTTCGCCCTGCGCGCCGGTGCAGGCGTTGGCATTGCCGCTATTGATGAACACGGCGCGTGCCGTCCCGCGCCGGCACACTTCCTGACACCAACGGACTGGCGCCGCCTTCACCACGTTGGTCGTAAAAACTCCCGCGACAGTCGCCGATACGTCACTCACGACGAGCGCACAATCCTTCTTCGTGCTCCCCGGCTTGATTTCCGCGTCAACGCCTGCGGCCCGGAAACCCTGCGGGGCGGTTACTCCACCGGAGATGCGGTTCATGGAGCCATCCCCCCATAATTCAGGCCGGTCCGCTCATCCAAGCCGAACATTAGATTTAGACATTGCACGGCCATGCCGGCCGTTCCGCCCATGAGGTTGTCTATGGCGCACACCATCACCAGGTTGCCGGTCCGCTGGTCCATCACCCAGCCGATGTCGCAGCAGTTCGAAGCCCGCACATACTTGACTTCCGGGAGTTCGCCGGACGGAAACACGCGCACAAAGGGTTCTGACGTGTAGCAACGCAAACGGTCCGCGACGTTCACCTCAGTCTTAATTCGCACCGTGATGGTCGTCAGAATGCCCCTCGTAAGCGGCGCGACATGCGGGGTAAATTGGACCATTACCCGATTATCTAATCCTTGCTCGATCTCCGGGATATGCTGATGCACGCCCAGCCGATAGGCCTTGAGATTCTCGTTCATCTCCGGGAAGTGGTACGCCTCGTTCAACGACCGGCCGGCTCCGGAGACACCGGAAATCGAGTCCGCCACCACCGGTATATTGGAGGCGATCGTGTCCAGAAGCGGGCGCAACGGAAGGATGACCGTAATCGGATAACAACCGGGAACTGCTACCAGCGAAGCCTTTCGGATGGCTTCTCGGTGGATCGGCACCAGCCCGTACACCGCGTCCTTCAAGAGTTGAGGACTTTGATGTTCAACTTTGTAGTACTGTTGCCAGCGCGCGGCATCTTTCAGTCGAAAGTCGGGACCCAAATCCAAGACCCGGACCCCAGTACCCCGGAGCGCCGCCCCGTAGGCCATGGATTTCCCGCCCGGTACCCCGACAAAAACCGCGTCGCACCGCTTCGCAAGTGCTTGCGCGTCAAAGGCTTCACACACCAAATCCGTACTCTTGCGGAAGGCCGGCAGCACCTCGTCCAAACGTTTCCCGGGTGCGCTTTCCGACACTACGGCAACGACCTGAACCTCCGGATGCAGGCCCAGCAAGCGGATCAATTCCCGGGCGCCATATCCCGTGGCCCCCACGATACCTACGCGAATCAAATCAACCTCCAGATAAACGGACAGATTATAGTGTCGTCATTGACTGGGTTCAATCGCCGAACCGATTGCCGCACCCCTTTTCGCACACCAAAACTTCCTCCGAATTTGTTTCACCCTTCACCCTTGATCCTTGATCCTTCATCCTTCACCCTGCCGCCCGTTGTTCCCGAATGTCTCTATACATTAGGATCATTCTATGCATAAGGACTTATTCGAAGCCTCCGCCGCCGAGCGGCTCCGACACGACGCGCCATTGGCCCGACGAGTATCTCCCCGGACGCTCGACGAGTTGGTAGGACAGGAGGCGATCCTGGCGCCCGGCAAAATCCTGCGGCGAGCTATCGAGGCCGATCGGATCACCTCCCTGATCCTCTACGGTCCGCCGGGCTGCGGAAAGACGGCGTTAGCGCGCATTATCGCTATGCGCACCCGGGCCGCTTTCGAGCACCTCAACGCAGTGATGTCGGGCGTCAAGGAACTCCGCGAACTGATCGAGGCCGCTAAACAACGTCGCATTCACGAGACTCGCAAGACCATCGTGTTCATTGATGAGATTCATCGTTTCAATCGCGCCCAGCAAGACGCGCTCTTGCCCGATGTCGAAAACGGAAACATCGTACTCATCGGCGCCACTACCGAGAACCCCTTCTTCTCAGTAGTCGCCCCACTCCTTTCACGGTCTCAGGTATTCGAACTGCAGCGGCTGAACGAAGAGCACATCGTGCACTTGTTGAAACACGCTCTCGAGCACCCGGAGCGCGGACTGCCGGAAGTTGAAATCCGCGCCGATGACGCCGCCCTGCGTCACCTGGCGACCTATGCGGAAGGCGATGCCCGCCGCGCGTTGAACGCGCTCGAGATCGCGATGCTGACCACGCCGCCCGACGGAAACGTCGTACACATAACGTTGGACGTAGCCCAGGAATCCATCCAGCGCAAACTGATCCACTACGACGGCGCCGGCGACGAGCACTACGACGCCGCTTCCGCCTTCATTAAGAGTATGCGCGGCACCGACCCGGACTC
>JACQVH010000014.1 GCA_016209895.1 Candidatus Hydrogenedentota bacterium
GATCGTCACCGGTGACTCGTTAGAGCCTTTGGCGGCGGACAACGCCGCGAGCGTGGGGTGGTCCTTGGGCGCCCGAAGCAGTTCGACGAACTGGGTCAGCGCGTCCCGCACACCATAGATCTCTTCGGACATGCTGCCCGTATCATCAATAACGAAGGCGATGTCCGCACCGCTGAGCCGCCGCGAACAACTGATATAGGCGCCGGTCTCGGGGGCGTCCGCGTTCCGGCCGGTCACGACCCAGCGCACGATCTTGTCGTTAGCGAAGATCGACGCCCAGTCGGTGTCCGACGGGGTATAGGTCGTGTCGTCGAGTTCCGGGGATTCGAAGATCATCGAGGAGAAGTCGTGCCTCCAGAACTGGACGCGGAAATTATCAAGTCGGAAACTGGGTCCGGCGCCGTTCGCCTCCCAGGTGAAGGTGACGGGAGCGTCGGCATTGGCGCCCTCGTCGGGCGCCGTCAGCTCCGGGGCGACGTGGTGCTCGCCGAAGATGCAGCCATAGTCCACATTTTCTTTCATCGTGGTGGCCTTGGCGGCAATCAGCCCATTCCAGAATTGCGACAACGTCGTGGCGTTGACGCTCTTGGCGACGTTGTATACGCCCAAGTATCCCAGGTTGACGCGATCCTCGCCGTCCGAGGCTGAGTCATAGAGGTCCCACAGAACGCGCATGACGGAGACTTCGTTGTCCTCCCCCAAGCTGGCCCGACCCGCGTTTCCTTCCAGGTCATAATTTAAGTTCGAGTCAATGGTGTCGGTGTAGAAGGTGTCGCCTACGTTGGGAATATGCAGGCCACTCGCATTCATTACGTTTTGACCGGAGATGGCAAAGTAGGTGGCAATTCCTTCACCCCAGGCCAAACGAATTCCCTCGTCTTTGCCGAGACGCTCCGCGAGGTTCTCGAGAGAGGAGTGAGCGCCGTCGGGACTGTTCTCGATGTTCCGCACGTCCGTCAAATAGTGCGTGTATTCGTGATGAATCACGTCCCAGTCGATCCAGTCATCCATGACAACGTGGATCTGGCCACCCGAGTAGCTTGACGTGTCCTCACTCGTCGGAAAATCAATGTCAATCCTGTCGAGAAAACCGTCGAGGTAATCGCCGATATAGTCGGTGATAGTAACGAGCGCGTCAAGAACCGAAAAGGCGCGGGCCGGCGCGCTAATATTATCCGCGGCGAGGTCTATTCGCGTACTGGCATCATCGGCCAAATCCGAATGAACGGCCGACTCGAGGAAGTATCCAGAGCCGGTGTCGAAGTTGAACACGCGCGCGTGGTCGTTCTCGACCTTCACGCGCACGAAGATGTCGCGCCCACCTGGACCTTCGGGGTCTACATTCTCGACGGAGAATTGGTACGACTTAGACGCGATCACCGTGGTAATCAGTTCATCGCCGCTCGCATTGTGTTCCCAGAGTTCGACCGTAGCGCTACGTATGAAGTGCGTCGTGCCGCCGGAATCCGTCCAGTAGAGACGTCCCAAAATAGAGGTGTTAGCCTTCGGCATGGACCCCGACTCGGCCGGTTGCGTTTCGGAACGTTCGATGGCCCGATGCCCGACTAGATTTCGGATGCGGGCGTCGTACTCGTTTTCGGTCAGGGATTTCGCGGCCAGCAGCCGTTTGGCTTCCCCGATCTCCAGATCAATAAAGCTGGTGTCGCCCATCAGCACGCCGGAAGGCGAGGCGACCACATAAAGCGCCCTGGAGCGCCCGTAGAGCAGCGCATTGCGTTCGTCGAACGCGTAGATCCATCCCCGGACTTCGGTCTGGCCCGTGCTCGTGAAGCGGATACGAGTGGAGGCCGTGATGCTTTGTCCCCCAGCGAGCACGCCCAACTCCACTCGCGTCGCTCCGAGGATTGAAACGTCCAACGTGGAAGTCTCGAAGCGAACCTCGGCCCGCGCGACGTCGTTCCACGGCGTGACGGTCAGCGTAACGAGGTTCTCGCCGCCGATGATCGGATTCTGGGCATCCGCCGTGATACTCAGGTCCACGGGAGGGATAGGTTTGGCCGACGCATTCGGCGTAAACCCAAGCCACACGAGGCCCGCCACAAGCATGAGGATTCGCCACGTTCCATTGCAGGACTGAGAAAACACTGGATTTCGCATCACGCCTCTTTCGTTTCGTGACCGGGCTCATATCTTCATCGCGTGCTCGGAATCGTTCGTCCCAAGCATCTGTTTCGATCTGCGAACATCCGGGCGAAGCAATTCCGACCTCGCTGTATGGGGCAGACTTCTTACCGGCACGCCGGCCTACAGAATCCGTCGCCACGGTTTTAGCCACGGGACTCACCCGTGACGCCCGCTGTCAATAAGCATCACTCTTATTTCATGGGGATAATTCCCAGGGCGGCGTTGATCACCAATTGCACGTCTACGGCGTCCACGTTGCTGTCGAGGTTTACGTCAGCATCCAGACCACCAATGTTTATACCCAGCGCGGCATTGATGACGAGTTGGACGTCCACCGCATTGACGTTGCCGTCCGCGTCAATGTCCGCATCAATGCCCGTGGGTTCCCTCACGAGGATGGTGACGGTGTCGGGCGCGCTTACGAGTTTGCTGCCGTCCGTAACGATGAGCGTGAATACGTGCGTGCCATGCGGTACCGTCACCACGGGCGACACGACGTCATCGGGATCGGGTGTGCCGGTCCATTGGTAGCCGGTAATGGCAAATTCCGCCCTCGTGCTGCCGCTGCCGTCCAGCGTCACCTCGGCGCTTTCGTCGTTCGTATAGATGGTTTGGTCCGGCCCGGCATTCGCCGTCAGGATGGGTCCCCGGATTTCGAAGGCATCTAGTATGGCGGCGACTTCCGCGTCGGTGGTCATCAATACGTCGCGGAATCCCAGCGCCGCAGCCGCGTCCACCTGAACGCTGAGCGTGGTATGGGTCGCGTCCGTCACGACCGTGGACAACACGGCAACTCCGCCGCCACTGATACTTCCGACGGAAGAGCCGTCCACGAAGGTCGTGTTCTCGCCGACTACTTGCACGTTAAGGACCTGTCCGCGTGTAACCGAGAACGGCGTGACCGCGACCAGGCGCGGGAATCCGCCAATGATCTCCGGCGCCACGATGAAGGGACCCGGCACGGACTCGGTCGCATTCTCCGCGCCGGTCGCAACCAACACGCTGCGATAGCCCAAGGTCGCATCGGGAGCAATGGTAATATTGGCGAGCAGGCTCGTTTCCGACAGCGGCGTTACCGAGTTCACCGTGATTCCGTCGAAATCAACGGTGGAGGTCGCATCAAAGTGCGTATTAGCTCCGAACACTTCGACGTCCAGCGTCGACCCTACAACACCCTCCGCTGGAGCCACCCCGACGACGGTCGGATCAGCCAGCACGCCTTTAATTTGGAAGGCGCCGATCCCGACGGCTTCTTCGTTCGCCGCCTTGGAGAGGCTCGTCGTCACCGCTACATCGCGGAATCCCAGGTCCGCGTCGGGCGCAATCGTGATGTTGGCGGTGTACGAAATTGGAGAGTTCGTCGCAGTGCCGTTGACGGTAATGCCGGACCCGGTAAAACTGAGCACGCTCGACGGGTTGAAGTTTGTGTTTGCGCCCGTCAGTGTGATCGCGAAGGTGGTGCCCTGATGCCCAATCGGGGGATTGACGGTCGGCAAACTGGGCCACGCCACGGCGCGCATCACATTGAATGCCGTATTCTCGTAGCGCGTGGCCCCGCTCAGGGTGAAGTCGTTCACATCCGGAACGAACGCGTAAATCCCGCCCGTTTCCGCGGCTATTGTGGTGAAGAGGGCGATGGCGGCGTAGGGATAATCCACTTTGGCCCCGTCGCCGCAGGGTTCGCAGTTTTCGCTAGACGGAAGTTGCGAATCGTCACCCGACTTGAAGCGCTCGGTGCAGCTACCCGAGAGCATTACGTTGACCCGTATACCCTTGGCGCGCAGCGCGGCAATGGTCGCGCCGATATTCAATCCGGAATGCGCACTCGCGTCCGTCACGAGGAGTATCGGCGCTCCCGGTTTGAGCGATCCAGCGGCATAATTCAACGCCTCGACGGAGGCCTCCGGACACGTGCCGCCCTGGCTCGCGTATAGCGCCCTGACCGCTGCTTGTACGGCGTCCAAATCGTCGCTCGTGATAACCGATGTGACATCGTCCTTGAAAGTAATCAGTTCGATCGCCACCGATGACTCCTTGGGTCCCCGAAGAAATTCAATAAACTGAGTTAGCGCGCGCCGCACTCCTCTAATCTCTTCGTCCATACTGCCGGTATCGTCAATAACAAAGGCCAGGTCCGGACCTCCGAGACGCCGCGAACAACTGATATAAGCGCCGGTTTCGGGGGAGGCGGTGTTTCTTCCGGCAACGACCCAGCGGACAATCTTCTCCGTCGCAAAGATCGTCGCCCACTCCGCGCTCGACGGGGTATATGACGTAACATCCAGTTCCGGAGACTCAAAGATCATCGAGGAGAAGTCGTGCTTCCAGAACTGGACGCGGAATTTGTTTAACAGGAAGCTGAGTCCGGCGCCATTCGCTTCCCATGCAAACCTCACGGGGGTGTGCGAAGCGCCCACGTTTACGCCGTTGACGGGCGTGGTCAGTTTGGGGGCGACGTAGTGTTCGCCGAAGATGCAGCCATACGCCACTTTATGCTTCATGGTCGTGCCCTCGACCGCGATCAGCCCGTTCCAGAACTGGGAGAGAGTCGAGGCGTTGACGCCGGCCGCCGCGCCGTATATCGTCATGACGTCCAGCGACACGTCGTCTTCGCCGTCCGAATTCGAGTCATAAAGGTCCCACAGGATGCGCTGGACGGAAATTTCGTTGTCTTCGCCGATGCTTAACACGCCCGCGCTTTCTTCCAAACTGTAATCATTGGTGGTATCGATCGTGTCGGTGTATTTGGTGTCGCCGACGTTCGGAATGTGCAGGTTGCTGGCGCCCTGGACGTCCTGCGCGCTGGTGCCGTAATAGGTTGGAAAGCCCTCGCCCCAGGCCATACGAATACCTTGGTCTTTGCCGATGCGTTCGGCTAAGTTTTCGTCAAGAGCGTGGTCGCCGCCCGGGTGTTTTTCGATATTGCGCGCGATCATAAAGTAGTGGCCGTACTCGTGATGAATCACGTCCCAGTCAATCCAGTCGTCCATTCGGATGTGCAACTTAGCGTCGGAATAATTCGAGGTCGAATCGCTGGTGGGGAAATCAACATCAATCTTCGCCAGGAGTCCGCCCAGAAAGTCGCCGGTGTGGTCGGTGACGGTAGTGAGCGCGTCAAGTACCGAAAAGGCGCGGTCCGACGTGCCGACGTTATCCGCCGTGAGGTCTATTTGAGTACTGGCGCCATCGGCCAAGTCCACATGAACGCCGGAATTGAGGTAGTAGGTGTCGCCGGTGTTGGCGTTAAAAACGCGCGTGCGGTCATTGTCGGATTTCACGCGCACAATGATATCGCGCCCGCCCGGGCCCTCGGGGTCCACATTCTCGATGTAGGCGCTGAACGCTCCCGTAGCATTCAACGTGCTGATCAGTTCTTGGC
>JACQVH010000215.1 GCA_016209895.1 Candidatus Hydrogenedentota bacterium
CATCAACGACAGGGCCATTCCCGCCCCTCTGGAATCCGACGATCCGCAATTCGGAAACCTCCTGGGATTGACAATCGTCTCAACATAGCCTACCATGAACGTGGGCCAAACGGGAGCAAACCGGCCCGAGGGTTGCGGGCGGGAGGTCTCCGAAAGGGGGGCCGTGCCATGATGACACTTTACATGGTTTGTGCAATTCTGGGAGGAGTAATTCTTCTCTGCCAGTTCCTTCTCACGTTGCTGGGTCTCGGCGACCATCAATTCGGCGACGTGGGTCATGACATGGGCGACACTTCGGGGCACGACCATGCGGCCGCGGGACATAGTGACGCGGATGCGTCCTGGTTTTTCAGTGTGCTTTCCTTCCGATCCGTGGTGGCCGCGATCGCTTTCTTCGGACTGGGCGGTCTGGCCGCGCAATCATCGCACCTCCCGTCGTACTTGGGATTCATGACGGCCATGGGCGCGGGCGCGGTGGCGCTGTTTGTGGTGGCGTGGCTGATGCATCTCCTGGGAAACCTGCGGGCTGAAGGCACGGTCCATATCGAGCACGCCATTGGCGGCGCGGGAACCGTGTACCTGACCATCCCGAGCAAGCGCGCCGGGAAGGGTAAGGTCTTGTTGAACTTGCAGAGTCGAACCATGGAATACGAGGCGATCACGGCCGACCAGGAACTGCCGACCGGCACGCCGGTCGTCGTGGTGGGCGTGCTGGGTCCGAACGTGGTGGAAGTGGCGGCAGCGTCGGAAGCGGGGAGGTAAAGTCATGGACTTCAATGTGTACATCGGCTTAATGGTCGTTCTGGCAGCGATCCTATTCTTCAGTTTTATCGTTCTACTCACCAAGCGGTATAAGCGCTGCCCCAGTAACTGCGTGTTGGTCATCTACGGTAAGGTCGGCGGCGGCATCAGCGCCAAATGCATCCCCGGCGGCGCGGCTTTTGTCTGGCCGCTGATACAGGACTACTCCTTCCTCAGCCTGGAACCGATCCAAATTGAAGTCCCGTTGCGGGACGCGTTGTCCAGCGAAAACATTCGGGTAAGTGTTCCGAGCGTGTTTACGGTGGCCATCGGTACCGAGCCGGAACTGATGCAGAACGCGGCCATCCGTTTGCTCGGCCTGGATACTGCACACGTTAAGAAGCAGGCCGAAGACATCATCTTCGGCCAACTCCGGCAGGTGATTGCCTCGATGCAGATCGAGGACATCAACCGGAACCGCGAGCAGTTCTTGCATAACATTCAAAACTCGCTGGAACCCGAACTGCGCAAGATCGGGCTGGTCCTGATCAACGTAAATATCACCGACATCACCGACGAGTCAGGGTACATCGAGGCCATCGGCAAGAAGGCGGCGTCGCAGGCGGTGCAACAGGCGCGCGGCGACGTGGCGGAGCAGGAAAAGCTCGGCGAAATCCGGGTGGCCGAAGCGGAACGCGACAAGCTGGTCCAGGTGGCCAATGCGACGAAGTTCCGCAATATCGGCATTCGTGAAGCCCAGCGCGAGCAAGCCGTCCGAGTCGCCGAATTAGAGAAGGAAGAGAAAGTCGGTCAGCAGAATGCCGCTTTCCAGCGCGAAGCTCAGATTAAGGAATCCGAGCGCATAATGCGTATCTCCGTGGCCGACGCCAATTCGAAGGCCGTTGCGGGCGAGAAGGATGCGGAACGCAGCATGCGCGTGGCCGTGGCCGACGCAAATGCGCAAGCCATCACCGGTGAAAACACGGCGCAAGCTCAAATCGCCGCATCGCAGGCGGGTCTGCAAGTCAAGCAGGCCGAAGCGTACCAGTTGGGTGAAACGCGCAAGCGTGAATCCGAAGCGGCGGTGCTCGAGGCCCAGAACCGGGCCATGGCCAAGGCGGCCATGGCTGAGGCGGAGCGGGTCGAGATGGAACGGCGCGCGGCCCTCGAAGCGCCCGCCAAAGCCGAGAAGGCCAAGATCGTGGTGGACGCCGAGGCGGAGGCGGATAAGCGGCGCATCGAGGCCTTGGGCGAGGCGTCGGCGATCTTCGCGAAGCTGGAGGCCGAAGCCAAGGGCAATTACGAAATCCTGGCCAAGAAAGCCGACGGGCTTCGGCAAATCATCCAGGCCTGCGGCGGCTCTCAGCAAGCTTTTCAAATGCTCATGTTGGAGCACATGGACAACCTGGCGCAGACCGCCGCGACGGCCATCTCACAGATTAAGTTCGATAAAGTCATCGTGTGGGAAAACGGCACGTCCAACGGCTCCAGCCAGACGGCGAATTTCCTCCAGAGCCTTGCCCGCACGCTCCCTCCGATGCTCCAGGTCATGCGCGACATTGGCGGCGTCGAAGTGCCGGAATATCTCGCCAAACTAACGCCGGATATGAAGGACGGGCGCGAGATTCCCGCGAGTGGTCCGACGGTACCGACGTCGAAAGAACCGAAATTATCCTGACGTCGGCGTGAGTTTGAGCGCGCGAACTCTGAGAGGGGATAATGCGCCAATGGGCCTTAATGTCGCAAGCGTCGCGAAAGCGCTCCAAGAGCATCTCTACGACTATATCGGCAGCGCGCATGACTCCGACGATCTGAACCGTGCGCTCAAGTACGGCGTTCAGCGTCTGCAGGCCGCAACCATCGGCGCAATGCATGTCACCTGCTCCGACGAATCGGAGCGGGAAATCGTGGAATCGTTCCAGCAGTGGTTTGTCCGCGACCTGCTGCCCGACTTCAAGTTTACGGGCCGTTCTCCCTTCCGCATCGCCAATCTCGGCGCCCGCCACGAACCCGGCGCGGTGCAACTCGCGGAGCAACACTTCACCACGCCGGAGTCGCGCGACTCCTTCAAAGTCCTAGTCGTGAAGATCAACTCGCACGTGTCGGCGGAAGAAACGGTCAACGGGCCGGTATACGGGCGCATGACGCGCTATGATACGAGTTCGTTTTTCTGCGGGGCGCTTCACGCCCTGCTCGACGGAACCGATGGGCACTATCTACGGGAGCTGGCCGCGCTGTTCCGAGCGGGCGGCAAGGACCGCGTCGCCTTGCTGCGCGACGCGTCCCACGTCGCTACGGAATACCGGGCATTGCTGGCGGCCGCGGTCAACGCCGGCCTCCAAGCCCGGCGCGTGCTCGAAGAAGTTCAGCGCTTCGAACCGAGCTCACCGACGGTCTTCGTAATTCTCCCCTGCGTGACGCTGAACCGCCACGCGCGAGACCACGAACTGCTTTGCGCTGTTCACGTCGCCGACTGCCGAGCGAAGAAGCCGGAGACAAAGTCCTGGGGCTTGAGCGATGATCCATCAAGCATCCGCGTGCGTCACGAGGGAGGAGTTCTCCACCTGGAGAATGCCAAGTGGGCGAAAGAAAACAGTTAAGCCTTAGAAAGAAGGGGAAATAAACGTGGAACGCCCGACATCCGTAACGGTTTTTGCAGTACTTAACATGTGCTTCGGCGCCATGGGTGTCATTTTTACTCCAATCGGAGTCCTGCTCCTTGTCGGAGTCGAAAGATTGGGCTTGCCAAATCCGTTCCCGGATGCGTTTTCCACCGGTCCCATGTTCGTGTGGAATGTAATCTCCACCGCGTTCGGATTTGTCGCGTCCGCACTCCTGATTGCGGCTGGGGTCGGGTTGTTTCTATTGAAACCCTGGGCACGGACACTTTCCATCGGGTACACCATATACGCAATTGCGTCCGTCGTCGTTGGAGCGGTGATTACCTGGCTCGTGTTCATACCAGAAATCACCAAAGAAATCGGCGCTCAGACACCCGCACCGATGGTGCCGATGATGGCGGTGAGCATGTCCTTTGGTACGTGTGCGGGTCTCGTCTACCCGATACTACTACTGATTTTCATGCTTCTGCCCAAGGTAGCTTCGGCGTTCAAGCCACCCCCACCCGGACCCAGCGCGTAATCAGCAGGGGCTTGGGCATCCCTGCCCAAGAACGCTGCTCAGGTGCCGTGCTTGAAGATGATTGGGCCGTACACGTTCTGGCCGTCGGGTAGAGGTCCGACCTTCTCGCCCTTCTGTGACCGCGCGATATAATCGAAGTCCAACACGCCATTGTTATTCTGATCGCGCGTGGCCAGGAAGAACGCCCGCAGCATGGTCTGCTCCGTAGGTTCTCCGGCCAGGGGAACTGGAATAATCCCATGAAAATCAGTTGACCCCGGTGCGACACTGAGCAACACATAGGCGTCATACTTGGTCGGAACGGTGAGATTGAGCGGAGCCAAGGAGCCGGCGGCGTTCCAGTCGGGTGGACTCTGGTTCAGATAAAACTTTTTCACTCGATTGAATTGCTCGACATTAACCGGCGCGTACCCGTATGGCTCATTCCCAGTGGGCCCGAACTTGTCATAGAGGTTTGTTACGGCCCCAAGTTCCAGCAGCGTCATGTAATGCAGCGTATCCTGGAAGATTCCAGCGGCGGTTCTCTGGCGGCATAGGGGCGCCGGCGGATACGTGTTGAACTTCGAATAGTACTCGTCCATCGCGGTGCGCAATTGATTGAAGTCGCCGCTTACGTCCGCCATTTTGGCCCGTTTCAGAACCCCAGGCACTACGGTCGCGGTGAGCGCTGCCAGGATGGCAATGATAGCGATGACGGTGAGTAACTCGATCAAGGTGAATCCGACGGGGCACACGGTCTTCATAGCGGGAACCTTTCCGGTAGCAACTATCCCTCGTATCTTCATGTTACCACGGGACTTGCACAAGCGTCAAATGATTCCTTGAAATTGCCGTGGAAGTCCCATAAGATCGTGGGCTTCCATGAGTATTCCAAGTCCCAAGTCATTTGACCACCTATCTTTAGAATATCTGAACGAAGCTCAGCGCCGTGCCGTGACCGAAAGCGACGGACCCGCCTTGGTGCTGGCCGGGGCCGGGACCGGTAAGACACGGGTCATCGTCGAAAGGCTCGCTTGGCTGGTCGGCGAGAAGGGCGTGGACCCGCGGCGCCTCTTGGCATTGACCTTCACCAACCGAGCCGCCGGCGAAATGCGACAGCGCGTTGCCGCGCGCCTCCAAATGGAGCGGCTCGCCTGTTGGGTGGGGACTTTCCATTCGTTCGCATTGTACGTCCTGCGTCGGGAAATTGAACATCTGGGCCGTTCCGCCTCATTCACGGTTTTCGACGACGCCGACCAGTTCGCGCTCATGAAGCGCATCGTACAAGACCTGCCGCCCAACCTGCCGAAGGTCTCTCCGCGCGAGGCCTTGCATTGGATCAGCCTACAGAAACAGAATCTGAGCGATCCGGCACAAAGTGCAGCCGACGACCCAGAGCACGCGCAGACCTTACAAGCGGCGTGGACCCGATATCACACCCTCCTCGAAGGCCACAACGCGGTGGATTTCGACGACCTCCTGGTGTTGCTGGTTCGACTGCTGGCCGAACACGCCGACGTGCGCGGGCGCTATCAATACCGGTACCAGTACGTCCATATTGACGAGTATCAGGACACCAACCGCGCGCAGTACATGATTGCGCGATGGTTGACGGAGTCCCACGGCAACCTGTTCGTCGTCGGCGACGAGGACCAGAGCATATATTCCTGGCGGGGCGCGACAATCCAGAATATCCTCGACTTCGAAAGGGACTTCCCGAAAGCGCGTGTCTTTCGACTCGAACAAAATTACCGGAGCACGGCGCCGGTCCTGGCGGCCGCCAACGCGGTGGTCGCACACAATCAGCGTCGGCTCGGCAAGACACTTTGGACGGCCCAGGAAGGCGGCGAATCGGTACGGTTCTATCAGGCAAAAGACGGCGAGGACGAAGCGCGATTCGTGGTGGAGGACATAGGGAAGCGCGACCTGGCGCCACGGCAGGTTGCGGTGCTCTTCCGTACCAACGGGCAGGCGCGGCTGATGGAAGAGGCCCTGCGCCGGAAAGGACTGGCCTACGTCGTCATCGGCGCCGTTCAATTCTACGGTCGCAAAGAGGTCAAAGACATCCTCAGTTATTTACGGCTCTTGGTGAACCCTGCGGACGATCTCTCGGTCCGCCGCATCATTAACGTGCCCGCGCGCGGCATCGGCGCCGCTACCGCCGAGCGGTTCGAGGAGTACACCAAGCAACGCAACGTATCGCTGTTCCAAGTGCTGCGGGACGTGGAAACAGACGAGACGCTGACTCCCCGGTCCCGAACGGCCGTTGGAGCGTTCGTGCACCTGTTGGATGACCTGAGATTGGCAGCGCGCAGTTCTCAAGTCGCGCCACTGGTCGAGACGCTACTCGCGCAGACCGGCTATCGCGCCTATGTCGAGCACACCGATGAGCGAGACTACCAGACCCGCCTCGAGATCGTGGATGAATTCGTATCCGCCTGCGCCCAATTCGACGCCCAGGGCAAAGCCGGACTGGACAACTTTCTGCAGGAACTGGCGCTGTACTCCGACGTGGACGCGTACGATCCCGACACCCCGGCGGTGACGCTTTTGACGTGTCACAGCGCGAAGGGCCTTGAGTTTGATCACGTCTACCTGATAGGTTTGGAAGAGGGCCTGCTGCCCCACGCCGGCGCCAGAGATTCGGACGAGGAGCTGGAGGAAGAGCGGCGACTCTGTTACGTGGCCATGACGCGCGCGCGGAAAACGCTCACGTTGGCGGCCGCGCAGACCCGGCTCATTTACGGCGAACCGCGGGAGGCGGCCAGGTCCCGTTTCGTGGGCGAGATTCCCCCGGAACAACTGGTTCAGGTGGGTCAGGACGCCGCGAGGCGCACTGCGGCGCCAGTTTCGCGACCGGCCTTGGGGCCGCTAAAGATGGGAACCCGAGTGAGGCATGCCGCGTTCGGCGAGGGTATTGTAATGTTTACCGCGGGCACGGGAGCGAAACTGCGCGCGCGCATCCGTTTTCAGACCGGACGTACCCGCGAGTTCATGGTCGGCAAAGCTCCATTGGAGATATTGGAAGGAAAGAAGCGGTGACGCTGGACGAACTACGACAGCGGATAGACGATATTGATGCGCAGATACTTCGGCTTCTAAACGAACGCGCCCAGCGCGCCGTCGAGATCGGCGAGATCAAGCGCACCACGAATGCGACCTGCTACGTGCCGGAGCGCGAGAAGATCATCTATGAGAAACTGAAGCAGGAAAACCCCGGACCGCTGCCCGATAAGGCGATCCAAGCCATATACCGCGAAGTGATCAGCGCCACCCGCGCCCTCGAAAAGCTCATTACGGTGGCCTTTCTGGGCCCGCGCGATACCTTCAGCCACATGGCCGCGCTCCGAGTTTTCGGCGCGATGGCCGAGTATCATCCGCTGGCCACGATTGACGACATTTTTGTCGACGTCGAACGCCGGCGCGTAGACTACGGCGTGGTGCCGGTTGAAACCGCAATGGGCGGGGGAGTCAGTGACACCTTGGACCGGTTTATCACGTCCGACCTCAAGATCGTCAACGAGATTATGCTCCATATTACTCAGAATCTGTTGTCCAACAGCCCGATCGATACTATTACGAAGGTGTATTCAAAGGCGCAGTCATTCGTTCAGTGCCGCAACTGGCTGAAAGCGAACCTGCCGCAGGCGGAATTGCTGGAAGCCGCGAGCACGGCCGAGGCCGCCCGTATTGCCGCACAGGAGCCGGGCGCGGCGGCGATAGCCAGCGATCTCGCGGCCGAGACCTTCCACGTTAAAGTCGGCGCCCCGGGCATCGAAGATGCCCCGCACAATTTCACGCGATTTTTCGTCATCAGCCATCACATCGCGAAACCGACCGGCCATGACAAGACCGCCATCCTCTGTTCCATCAAAGACCGGCCTGGCGCCTTGTATGCCCTGCTCCTGCCGTTGGCCTCAGGGGGCATCAATCTATCACGAATCGAGTCGCGACCCTCCCGTAAGAAGCCTTGGGAGTACGTCTTTTTCATTGACTTGCTTGGCCACTGCGAGGACCGTAATATTAAGGACGCATTGGAACAAGTCGCGAAACAGTGCGCCGAATTGAAGGTCCTCGGTTCCTTCCCTCAGGGCGAAATCGAAGAATAATGAAGTCAGGAGTCAGGAGCATGCAGACAGAGTGGTACGAACGTACGAGATATTCCCGACAAGAGTCGCAGCGATGGTTGATGCCCGTACCTGCGGACTTTCAGTTGGTCTCACGTCCTTATTCTGACTCCTGACTCCTGTCTCCTGACTCCTCAAGCAACTTACTGGAGGTCAAAGTGAAAAAGAAAATTGCAGCTACCATAGTGCTGGCGGTAGGAGTTCTATGCCTGGTCTTGATGTATCAGTTCTTGCCGGAGCGGATCACGAAAGAGCGCAGCCAAGAAGCGCGGGCCGTGCTGGACCGTCTGGCCAAGGTCAACGCGCAAGCCGTGGCCAAGGACGAACAAACGCAATCTACAACCGAAACCCGGGAAACCGAAGAATCTGCCGATGCCTCCTCCGATTCCACAGCACCGCCGGCTCCGGCCTCGGGCGGCGAGGCGGCTCACGAAATCAAGATGGAAGGAGTCCCCGACATGTTCAAAGTGCGATTCGAGTGTTCCAACGGCACGTTCGAGGTCGAGTGTCATAAAGAGTGGGCCCCTCGCGGCGTACAACGGTTTTACACACTTATCAAAGAAGGGTTCTACAACGACTGCCGCTTCTTCCGCGTCGTCCCCAACTTCGTCGTCCAGTTCGGTATCGCGGGCGACCCGGCGATCAATGCCAAATGGAGCGAGGCGACGTTTCCAGACGATCCGGTGACGCAGCAAAACGTCGAAGGCATGCTCACCTTCGCCAAATCCGGGATGCCGCATAGCCGCAGCACACAACTTTTCGTCAATACCAAAAACAATTCATCGGGGTTGGACAGTATGGGATTTGCTCCCATCGGCAAAGTCATTAGCGGTATGGAAGTTGTCAAGGCCATAAATGCGAAGCACGGCGAGAAACCGAATCAAATGAGAATCCAGCAGCGCGGAAACGCTTATCTGAATGAACAATTCCCGGACCTCGACTACGTAAAGACGGCGACGATAATCGAGTAGTCACGTCAGCAACGCGCCCCCGTGGTGGAAGGAGTCATCGCGGAGATCAAACACGGGATGAGTATCCGGAAGGGGAGCCTCCCGGCTGTGGCGGAACCTCCTGGATAAGGTAAGTGTGCAGATGCGTTCCGTGTCACAAAATGCCGGTGTGGCGTGCCCCGCCTCGAGACATGAGAGTACGCAAGAGCCCGCACGCCGGCGTTGCACTCAACTTCGGAGGTCAAATGGAGACTAACGGATGCGCGATAGAGACAAGGTGATCCGGCTCATTTATGCCGCCGTGGACGAAATCAACGAGACCTTGCCCCAGGAACGGCAAGTCACGAAGTCCGTCGAGACCGTCCTGTTTGGTCGTTCGAGCACGCTGGAATCGCTCGATTTGGTAGGCCTTATTGTGAGTCTCGAAGAGAAGCTCCAGGAGGAATTCGATACTTCGTTCACGCTGGCAGATGAGCGCGCCATGTCGCAGCAGCGCAGTCCGTTCCGCAATATCGGAACGCTCGCGGACTATATTTCGGAATTCTGAGGCGGTCTTATGGACGATGCTCAGACCATGGTGATTACGGGAACCCGAAAGGGAATTGGCCGATATCTGGTCGAGTACTACGCCGCCCGGGGCTGGCAGGTCATCGGGTGCAGCCGGGAGCCGGTGGATTTTTCGCTGCCGAATTATGAACACTACTGCCTTAGCGTGTCCGATGAGAGCGCCGTTTCGACCATGTTCGCCGCAATTCGGAAGAAGCACGGTCGGCTCGATGTGCTCATCAACAACGCCGGGATTGCCTCCATGAATCACGTCCTGCTCACTCCAATTCGGACCGTCCAGGATATACTCAACACCAACGTGGTCGGCACATTCCTATTCTGCCGGGAAGCGGCGAAGCTGATGAGAAAGCACCGCTATGGGCGTATCGTGAACTTCGCCACGGTCGCAACGCCGCTGAAACTCGAGGGAGAAGCCATGTATGCGGCTTCGAAGGCGGCGGTGGAAAGTTTGACACAAGTGCTTTCCCGGGAACTCGCTGATTTTGGTATCACCGTCAATGCCGTTGGGCCGACTCCGGTGAAGACCGACCTGATCCGCTCCGTGCCGCAGGAAAAAATGACCGCGCTCATAAACCGCCAGGCGATCCGGCGATACGGGGAATTTCAGGACATCTCGAATGCGATTGATTTCTTTATCCGGCCCGAGAGCGATTTCGTCACGGGCCAGATTCTGTACCTCGGAGGCGTCTAGTGCATATAGATTTCCTGCTGAAGGTGTTCGAGGAGGCGGGAGACCACGAGGCCCTGATTTGGAAAGACCAGCCGTATACCTACACGTGGCTGTTGGCACGCATTGCGGAATGGCGGGACGAAATCTGTCGGCAAAGCGTACCGCCCGGCGCGGTAACGGTTCTCGAAGGGGATTTTTCTCCCAACGCGGTGGCCCTGTTTCTGGCGCTGGTCGAGTCGGGGTGTATTCTGGTTCCGCTGACCCCGTCAGTGGCCGCGCAGAAACAGGAATTCATGGAGATTGCCCAAGCCGAATTCACATTCGTGGCCACGGGTGGCGACTCTCTTGAGCTTCGACGTTTGGGTCGCTCCGCCGACCATCCTATTTTCCAGACCTTACGCCAAAAGAACCATCCCGGTCTCGTTCTGTTCTCATCGGGAAGCACGGGCAAGAGCAAGGGAGCGGTACACGATCTCTCTCACTTGCTCAAGAAATTCCGGACGCGCCGTCACAATCTTCGTACCTTGACCTTTCTGCTCTTCGATCACATCGGCGGCTTGGATACGCTCTTCTACTCGCTATCCAATGGCAGTTGTGTCATTACGGTCGAGGATCGCAGTCCGGACGCGGTCTGCCGCGCCGTCGAGCGTTTCAACGTCGAGGTATTGCCGGTCACACCGACCTTCTTAAATTTGCTGATACTTAGTGAGTCCTTTCAGCGCTTCTCACTGGCTTCGCTAAAGTACATTACTTACGGCACGGAAGTGATGCCGGAAAGTACGCTCAAAAGGTGCGCTGAACTGTTTCCGCAGGTTACATTGCTTCAGAAATACGGCACCACCGAGGTTGGTACGCTGCGCTCCAAGTCGAAGAGCTCCGATTCGCTGTGGGTCAAGGTAGGTGGCGAAGGCTATCAGACGCGCGTGGTGGACGGCATTCTCCAGATTAAGGCGGAATCGGCCATGGTGGGTTACCTCAACGCACCTAGCCCGTTCACCGAGGACGGCTGGTTCATTACCGGCGATGCCGTCGAGGTAGACGGAGAGTACCTGCGCTTCTTAGGCCGGAAGACCGAGATCATAAACGTGGGAGGGGAGAAGGTTTATCCGGCGGAAGTGGAGAGCATCGTCCAGTCTGTACCGAACGTTTCGGAAGTGACGGTGTACGGCGAAAAGAACCCGCTGGTCGGAAATATCGTGTGCGCGAAGGTGACGCTGCAAGAACCTGAGGACCCCAAACAATTCGCAGTTCGGCTAAAGAAATTCTGCCGGGAACGGTTGCAGAGTTACAAAGTGCCGGTGAAGGTGGCAGTAGTTGAGACCAAGCAACACACGGAAAGGTTCAAGAAGGCTCGTCGCGCATGAGCCGGAAAATCCGCTGGCCCGACGGGAGAGCTTTTGCCTTCACCGTTTTCGATGACACGGACCGGGCGACTGCCGAGAATATCCGGGAAGTTTATGCGTTCCTGAAGGACCTCGGGATGTTCACGACGAAGTCGGTCTGGCCCATTCGCGGGAAGGAAACGCCTCGCATCGGCGGCGCGACGTGTGATGATGGGGATTACTGCGACTTCGTGCGACGCCTGCACGCGGAAGGCTTCGAGATTGGTTTTCATAATGCGACCTTCCATAGCTCTTGTCGGGAGGACACGATTCGCGGTCTGGACACGTTCGCCCGTTATTTCGGCCACGACCCGGCAACCCATGCCAATCATGCCGATAATGCGGAGGCGATCTATTGGGGCGAAGATCGCCTGTCCGGAATGTATCGCGCCGGATACAATCTGCTCACTCAGTTTCGGAATCGAGGGCGTTTCCGCGGTCATCGGGAAGGCGACCCGTGTTTTTGGGGCGACGTCTGCAAATCCCGGATTAAGTACGTCCGGAACTTTGTCTATTCGGAAATGAATACTCTTCGACTCTGCCCGTTTATGCCGTATCACGATCCGCAGCGCCCTTACGTCAACTATTGGTTCGCGTCTTCCGAGGGCCCGGAGGTGGGCGCTTTTAATGGCTGTGTCGCTGAGGCGGCCCAGGACCGCCTCGAAGCCGAAGGTGGCGCCTGCATTATGTACACGCATTTCGCCTACGGTTTTCAGGAAGGACGTGATCTTCAACCGCGCTTCGAGCGACTCCTGCGCCGCTTGGCCGGTAAGAACGGATGGTTTGTTCCCGTGTCACGGCTATTGGATTTCCTCCTGGAACACAATGGACGCAACGTGATCACGGACCGGGAGCGCGCAAGTCTCGAACGGCGCTGGCTTTTCAACAAGGTTTTTAGAGGAACGTCGTAATCGCACACTATGGCCTTCAAGATCGTCCCCTATACGGATGAACATGTTGCGGCCGTGCGCGAGTTTAACCGGCGGCTGCGTGAAGGCGGGGTCGCTTTTGCGATGCCTGAGTTGCCCGTTCCCGACTGGTTGCCGATGTTAGCCGATCGGCGAATCTTCCAGGAGTATTACGTGCTCTTGGAGGACACGGTGGTTCGAGGCGGCTACGTGCTGAAGCACCAGGATTTCTTTTTGTCGGGAGAGGTGCTATCTATTGCAGACTATCGGATGCCCATATCAGAGGGCGTCGTTGACAAGGCATATAATCTGGTCGGCGTTCAACTGCTCACGGATGCTTTGAAAAGACAGCCCGTGATGTACGGCCTTGGAATGGGCGGTTTCGACCAACCCATCGCCAAGATGCTGAAGGCCATGGGCTGGACGATGTTCGCCGTCCCGTTCTTCTTCTGGGTCAATCATCCGTTTCGCTTCTTGCGGAATATCGTGGCGCTGCGCAAGAGCGCGATGCGGCGTTTCCTTCTCGATCTATTGGCCGTTTCCGGACTGGGTTGGCTCGGAATCAAATTACTCCACTGGTTTCGACGTGAAAAATGGCATGAGTCGTGGGCATGGGAAACGCTCCCTCAGTTCGGGAGTTGGGCGGATGAATTATGGGAAGCCTGTAAGAACCAACACCCGCTGGCCGCGGTCCGTGACGCGGCGACGCTCAACATCCTATATCCTCCCGAAAAGAAAGAATTCATTAAGCTGAAGGTGTCCAGCGGAGACCGCGTCGTGGGCTGGGCCGTGCTGCTGAATACGCCCATGATCGGACACAAGCAGTTTGGAAACATGCGGGTTGGGACGGTCGTAGACTGCCTTGCCTTGTCGAACCACAAACCGAAAGTAGTGTTCGCCGCGGTGGAGTGCCTGACTGCCGCCAGTGCTGATATTGTCATTACCAACCAGTCCGATCAGAACTGGTGCGCCGCATTTCGTCGCACAGGCTTTCTCAGCGGCCCGTCAAACTTCATCTTCGCCGCGTCCAAGAAGCTCGCCGCGCACTTACAGCCGTTCGATGAGAAAAAGAACTCCATCCATATGACCCGCGGCGACGGCGACGGACCGATACATTTGTGAAATGAGCAATGAGCAACGAGCAATGAGTCACGAGAGACAAGTATCGAGTACCGAGTGACGAGTAACAAGCAATCAGGGACCAAGAACCGGAAACCGGAAGCTCCGAACCAGGGACCAGAAACCAGAAGCCAGGGACCATCCACTAGCCACTGACCACTGGTCACTGAACACTACTCTTTCGGCCAGTAGTCGATCACCCAGATTTTCTCGAGAAACGGTCGGGCCATGGCGACGAAATCCTGGTGGGCTTGGTGGGCGCGGTACGCTTCCATGGATTCGACGTCGTGGAAGGTTAGGAGAAAGCAGTGGGTGAAGCCTTCAGCGCGGGACTGGGCGTTCACGTCCGTGCCCCATTCGAAATCGCGGATTTCGGCGATCTTAGCCGGTAGTTGGCGAAACGCGTTCTCTATCGTAGCAATCTGTTCCGGCGACGTGCCCTCTTTGAACTTGAACAGGACCACGTGGCGCAACAGGGAATGATCTTGTGTCGGCGACGTAGCGACGACCGAGCCCTTGATCGAAATGCAGGCAGGTAACAACAACCCGGTCAAAGCGATTGACAACCACAAACTTCGCTTCATTGCCGTTCCTCCTTGCTTAGCCGGTTGATTTCCCGAAAGGCGGGAGACACTTCTTCCAATCGAGATTCGGCAGCCGGGTCCGCGCCTTGGTCCTCGGCGGCGTCGAGTTGATTGATCGCAACCGCCGTGAGGGCAATCGGATCGAAGACAATCCATTTCACCATGAAGCTCAACACCACGGCGGTGAGAAAAAACACCAACCGCATCGTGCTCCATCCGGTACTTGCCGGCAAGAACATGGCGATACTTCCGAGGGGAACGAGGAAAAGCACCGTGAGCGGGACCAATAGCGCATAGCCGACGGCGCAAAATAACGCCGCGAGACGTAGCGAGTCCGATCCGGAATGGGCGTACTTGACCACCGAATCCTTTACGGTAGTGAAAACTTCCCGACTTTCCGTTCGAAACACCTTGGCCAGAATCACGTATGGCAGGTAAATCAGAGCGCCATTCGCGGCAAGTTTCGCCAGCTTGGGAGAACCGGCAAGCCTCGCGATTGGTACCAGTGACTCCAGGGAGAGTACCGAACGATGGGTATCGCGCAGTGCGCGGAGAACGAGGCCACACAGTTGCCCAGCGCCGGTCGCGCTACGGAACCTGTCCGACACACGGGAACGCGCCCAGTTCGGTTCCGAGACGCCCCACGGCAACTGGCCTTCGTTGAGGATTTCCGTAATCAACGCGAGGTAGCCCAGCTTGATGGATGCGAACGGATCGAATCCGGCGTAGCGCGCCGCGAGGGGCAGTGCGCTCAAGACTGCGGAGAGAATGAAGAGGAGCAAGCTTGCGCCAAAGCCGAATGCCAGCCCGACGAAGCCGAGGATCATCAAGTACGCGATCACACCTGCGCCGACCACGCCGTAAATCCCAGCCCGGTAGATCAAGTACTGCATCGGCTGGAACGCGATCTGCACCACCCGGCCCCAGTTGACATCCATCGTCCTGTCCTCCTTCCAGCACTGCATCCGGCGACCGCACCAACGAGACTATTCTCCGTATTTTCTTCCCCGGAGTCCAACTTTGTGCCAATTGGGGGTAAGGGACGAAAGGGACCCATGTAAGGGACCCAAAGGACTCTGTTCTTCCGGGCACGGAGGAGGAGAAGGACGGCAACGACGCCAAGGACAACGACGACACCAGGGACCTTATGCCGGCGAAGGACGTTCGACAACCGGTGGCGGTGACTGAGTGGTCACGTTTGATGGCTGGCCGTCGAGGGTGGCGATAATTGACTCGAGCAGATACTCCAATTCCGCTTCCGATACGTGGCTGAACCAACGGTTTTCTGGGAAGACCATCAGGTTGGGACCATGCTCGCACTTATCCTGGCAGCCGGACTGGCTCACGCGGATTTTGCTCTGAAGGTTCCGCGCTTTGACCATGCTTTTCAATTTATCGCGGAGTTCTTTGCCGCCTTTATTGGCACAGCATTCACGCTCGCCCGGCTCGCGCTGGTTGCAACAAACGAAGACGATCTTCTGAAATGGGAGGGCATGTTCTAGCATAGGTTCCTGGTCCCTGGTTTCTGGTTCCCAGTTATCGGTTTCCGGTTTTCAGTTACTCGGCATTCGGTACTCGGAACTCGTCACTTGTAGCGGTTCGCCGTTAGGGGCGGTCACGCGGGCTTCCTGGATGAATATTGTCGGAAGCGAGGTTTCGCCGGCCACGCGCTCCCAACGAACCGTGACGATATCGCCGGCGGCGAGGCGTCTGCGGTCCGCACCAACTTCGATGATTAAGCCGCCCGCGGCCATGGGACGTGCCGTTACCTGTCGGCGCGCGAATTCTGCTCCTGGGCCTGGGAGCGTTTCGATCCAGTTTACGGCACGCGGCGGTTCCGTCTCCAGTCGGAGGAACACGCGGCCAATGTTCACGCTTCGTGGACAATCCAAATGGATCGAGGTGACCTGGTACTGATGCCGCGCGGTTTGTGCCGTTTTCAGACTCAAGGTCACCGCGCTCCGCGCGAGGTATTGAAAACCTGCCGGGAGCGTTCCTCTCAGTCCCGAGGACGGCGAGGTTACTGACACATCCACCGCGTTTCGAGCGGTGGCGGCGATGGCCGGAGTTTCCGTAATGAAGTTGCCCGGATTGACCCAGCGAACCCGCGGCGCTTGGCGACTTCCGAACCACACGGCGCTGTCCGTGGCGAAGTTGCGGCCCTGCACGAGCACCTGGGTACCGCCTTCTGCCGGCCCTTGCCCCGGTTCCAATCCGGCTACGACCGGCGCGTCGGGAGGCGGCAGCGGCTGTGCGTCCGCGCCGTCCCAGATGCCGTCCCCGTCGGAGTCCGGATTCAACGGATTTGTTTCACTTTCATCCATGCGGCCGTTGCGGTTGCGGTCTTCGGTTCCGTCGGGTATGCCGTCACCGTCGGAATCGGGATTCAGGCGGTCCGTTTCCCCGGAGTCCACGGTGTCATTGCGCTTGCGGTCCTCGATCTCATCGGGAAGTCCGTCGCCGTCAAGATCGTGGATTTCTTTGCCGGCATTGACCAGCCATTGAAACAGGTCTGACACGAAATGCTGATATGATGCCTCGGACGGGGCTGCGTCTTCGAGCGGCGTCGGCGCCGCGATGAGGACCATACGCCCGCGCCCGTACGGCATGGCAATCAACAGGGCTTGGGTCGGATCGGACATCGAGCGCGCCAGGATGGCGGTCGGGTCATCCACTTGGATGGCGCAACCGCCTCGGAACGAGAGCACCGACCAGCTTCGGGTCAGCGCGTGATTCAAAGTTCGGGAAAACGTGCCTTCGACACGCACGTTGGTGTGAATGCTGATCCCAAGGGGACTCAGCCAGTCGGTCAGAATATCGTTGTCGCTACCGGTCTGATACGCGCCCACGAAGAGTAACCCGCCTCCGGCCGCGACGAAATCCAGCAATGCCTGCCGTGTCAACATACCTCGTGTAGCCCCGGCGGCATCGAGCACGACAATTCGATAAGGCGCTAATGATTCCAGAAACGGTCCGGAGGCCCAACGGTGACTGAAATAGTGCGGTGGCCCCGAGAGCCTATCGGTAAGGCCGGAGAAGGAGTCGCGTCTTTCACGCTTCGCTCTCGCAACATCGTCCCCGCTTCCCTCGCCGCATAACCAGAGAATACGGCTGACCTCCGTATTATCCGGGATTACGCGGAGTGCGATGGGTATCGGACTACCGGCCGCTTCGACTTGAGGATGCGTGCCGGTGAGATGCACGGTCAATGTACCTCCGACCACTTCGGTCGCTCGTCCATATTGAGCAGGGTCAACACCCATTAACATGACTCCGGGTAACGTTCCGCTACGGGGATGGACACGGAGCCACGGCATCGCATTATCATCGAGAGTCACGCGCCAAGCCGAGTTCTCGGCGAACGGCGACACAATCTGGACCGATCGAAGTTCCTGACCTGCAGCCCGCCCACTGAAGTTAATGGCCCGCGGAAGGACTGCGCGGGGCGAGCGCGCCGTCGGTTCCGGGTCCGCGCCGTCCGCGATTCCGTCCCCGTCCGTGTCCGGCGACGTGGAACTGGTGCGAAGTTTCGCCTCCTGGCCGTCGTCGAGCCCGTCCGTATCCGCATCGGGCCGCGGGAGGCTTGAAGTCGGGAGCAGTACGATGTCGGCCACAGCGCCCGTTTGAAGTTGAATCGTTGCGAGCGGATTCCCCGAAGCCGGGTCTATGGCGTGGACCCGGCTCGATTCCCCGACGAACAGGCCTTCTGTGGTCCAAGTCATGGCGGTGATTCGCGCCGGATAGGTTACCGGCGCGCCTCCCGGGCCGCCGCCGGCCCAGAGTTCGAGCCGGTTTTCGCTCGACACTGCGACGTCCGGTCCCGAAGGTGCCGGCGCCAACACGAGCGGGTGCGACACTCCGGAATACGGGACTTCCGCCTGCTTCTTGACGCCTTCTCCGGAAGTGTCAACACGAACCACGTAAGCAAAACCCGCGCCCGGAGTCCACGTTGTGGCCCAACAGACACCCTGGTCTCCCACGTGCAACACTTCGTTGTTGGACGATGCCGTCCCGGGAACTTCCAAAGGGGGAGCCAGCGCGCGGAACGTGTGTGAGTCCAGCACGTGCAAGCGCGAAGTGGTCTCGCCTGATGATGGAGCCCCGGCATACCCGGAGGTCAGCACGAGCAAACGGGCGCCGTCCCGGCTGAGGGCGAGACCGGACGCCGCGCCGGATATTCCAGCCGTATCATCGCCCAGACGCAACTTCTCCAGCACCAGGGCGCCGGAGACGACGTCACGTACGTGCAGAAGCGCTCCGGCGCCGTAATCGCCCTTGCAAAGCACGGCGATCTGCCCGACGGCGGGGAGTTGGACTGCGGCCACGGGTACCCCCGGAAGCGCCCATGACTGAGGACGGCTTTCGAGCGAAACGGGAACCCCGGCCGGCGACCGCAGCACGTCGAGCCGCCCGTGCCAGAGCGCCTCCTCGTCGCCACGAACGCCGAGAAGCGCGATCAGGGGCTCGCCCGTGTCGGGATCGCGCGCGATGCATCCGGCGAATTGACGCCAGCCCTCCAGCGAAATGATTTGGGCCGACGCAACGGGCCGGAGCGGGGCCGTCTGAAAGCCGGAAATGAAAGTCAGCGCGTCGGTACGGTCCGCGTCGTAGGCCGTCCACGGCCGACCCGTCGAGAGAACGACACCAGAGGCGTACGGCGTGAGAAGCATCGGGCCCAGCCGGGCCACACCGGGAAGGCGCTCCGCGCCGGGTAAGGCTTCGCCCCGCGCCATATCCACGCTCTGGAGATAGACTGCGCTCGCCTCGCCGAACGCCGACAGCGTCGTAGTCCGCACCAACAATCGCTGGGAGTACCCGGAACTACCCACAAGAAGGATGGTGAGCACGAAGGCCGCGCGAAGAATGAACAATTGGCCTAGTGATTCGGCGGTGATCCCGTTATGGCTCGCGTAGGCTGGCTTCATGATCACCCGCGATTGTAGCAAATCTCTCTTTGGACTGCGGGAGCTTGCTCCCGCATCCCCAAGGGGAGTCTGCGGTGGCGTGACTCCCCGCCTCCTGGGATCGTGAAAACTCCCCCGAGGAAAGCACATAATGAGTGCAAACGCTAGGGAGGAGAAACCATGTATTGCCCAAAATGCGGGTCCGAGAACGATGATAATGCCTTTCGCTGTACCCGGTGCGGAAACATTTTACAGCAGACACAAGGATCTCCAGGCGGACCGCCGCCCAGTATCCCCACGTACTTGGCGCCGGCGATCCTCGTCACCCTGTTCTGTTGCTTGCCTTTCGGCATCGTGGCTATCGTGTATGCCGCGCAGGTGAGCGGCAGGATGGCGGGGGGCGACTATATCGGAGCCGCCGAATTATCGCGGAAGGCAAAAATGTGGTGTTGGGTGTCATTTGGGATCGGACTGGCGTTCATTGTCCTCTACGTTGTGTTCATCGTCGCCGTGGAGGTACTGGGCGGATTTTCGCAACAAATGTGATTTCACGTGTGATACCGGTTGCGGGAGATTCGGGGGTATATGTGCCGTGCCGCCAATCAGTTGTGAGCTTTGGAAGCGGCGCGATCGCGGTGGCGGCGCTCTGCGCGCTGTACCTTTTCGATCCTGCTGAGTACCGCCTCTTCCCGCCCTGCCCGTTTCACGCGATTACGGGATTCCATTGTCCGGGATGCGGGAGTCTTCGCGCGCTACACGCGCTTTTGCGCGGTCACTTGGTGGAAGCGTTCGATTTTAATCCGTTGATGATCCTGTTCTTGCCCATTCTCGCTTACATGTTTCTTTCAGAACGAAGAGAGAGTTTTCCAAACCGGAATGCGCGCCGCGCGTTTTATGTTCTATGGCACGGGTGGGCGGTTTTGGCGCTGATAGTTGGATACGGGATACTGAGGAATTTACCGTTTTATCCGTTTGTCCTTTTAGCGCCGTGAGACCTTGCGTAACAGGTAGCCCGAGGCGGAAAGAAAGGTTTGCCGATGACAAAAGCGTGTGCGCTCAATCCGCAAGCAATTGATTCCAACACGTATCCGGAGACGCTGCCCAACGTCTGCGTCGAAGGGCCGCGTGGACCCGTCTGCGCATGGTTTTCCGAGCGTGGCTTATCCCGACTCCACCTGTGTGGGCTGGACCTCTGTACCCTGTGGAATGCCGCCGCAATAGGCATGTATCGGCGGCGGCATCATCAGCCAACGAGGAACGAAGCAGACCCGCGGGCCGCACGCTTGGCGGCAGCCTTGAGACGGTACCTCCAGGGAGAACCGGAAGACTTCTCCGACGTCGAGATCGACCTAAGCGCCGGCACCGAGTTTCAGCAGGCGGTCTGGGAGGCGGCGCGCAAAGTCGCGTGGGGTAGACTATCCTCTTACGGAGACTTGGCCCGTCTGATAGGCCGTACCACGGATACGGCGCGCGCCGTAGGCCAGGCGTTGGGCGCAAACCCCATCGCTATCGTCGTTCCCTGTCACCGGTTCGTCGCGTCAGACGGCTCCCTCGGCGGCTTCTCCGGCGGACTCGAATGGAAGCGGGCGCTGCTGCGGCTGGAAGGACACTTCTGAGTGCGGAATGTGGATTGTGGATTGCGGAATGAACCAATTACGGATTGTGGAATGTTGAACGCCAAGAGCCAAAGGCCAAAGGAACCGACTTATGGTTTCTCGCGTTGCGTGAATCGGTCAAACCGAGACTGAGCGCGACATCCCCATTTGCCCAGTCAAGCAAGCTTGACCGTGGCGCCCGATCATCGTCGTTTAGAATTTAGAATCTGCAATTTGGAATTCACTTCTTCTGTTTTAGCAGCCACTGGATGGTCTTCGCATCGCCATAGGCGTCGTCCCAGGAATTGTGCTTTGCCTTGGGGATTTCCGTGTATTTGATCTGCCCGCCCGCCTTCTTCACCGCCTCGACCATTTTGCGGGACTCCGCGGGCTTGACGACGTCGTCCTCGGCGCCGTGAAACGCCCAGATCGGCAAGGCCGCAAGTGCTGTGGCGTCCTCCTCTTTTCCGCCGCCACAGATCGGCATTAACGCGGCGTATACGTCCGTGCGCTTTGCCCCCAACATCCACGTGGCGTAGCCACCGAGGGAAATTCCGGTCAGGTAGATGCGGTTCGGGTCAATGTTGTACTCCGCGCGGGTTTGTTCGAGCGCTTTCTCGATATGCGATACGGCGCGGTCCCAGAAACCCAACCCCGGGCACTGCGGAAAGACCACCACGCACGGGAATCGCTCCGGATGCTTGCGGATGGCGTGACCGATCCCCACGTCGGTCGGTAGCAGCCCATCGTTGCCGCGTTCCCCGATCCCGTGCAGAAACACGATCAACGGCCACCCCTGCGCCCGGTCATAGTTGCGCGGCACATAGACGGCATAGGCCCGTTCCTTGCCGTCTGCTACCATGGTCTTATTGAGGAAGCCCGTCACAATCCCTTGGCTCTCTGCCGCTTGGCCGCTGATTGACTTCGTCGTAGCACAACCGTTGCTCAACATCACGACCGCAAACACAGCCACGAAGGTCCATTTCACGTTCATTCAGCGTTACTCCACGTTTGCGAGCGGCCTAACCATACCGAAGCGAATCTGTATGATTCAACGTGGTCACCGGCCACGCGCTACACAACGAAGTGGTTTCTATGGTTTAATCTTTTGTCTAACGCGTCTCGAGGAGAAGGGGAATCGCTATGAAATTCGCTACGGAATACCTTTGGTTCAGCACGGCGAAGAAGCGTGAATACATCAACATCACGGACCAGGTCGAGGAGATCGTCAAGAAGAGCGGAGTGCGGGAGGGCATGGTAATGGTAAGTGCGATGC
>JACQVH010000220.1 GCA_016209895.1 Candidatus Hydrogenedentota bacterium
CCCATTCCCACGCCTTGCGCACCCGCCCCGCGCGCACCGGATTCAATTCCACGTAGGCCAGACCATGCCACGCGTAGTCCTCGTCCATGGGACAAGAGAAGAACCGATTCTGCCACAAATGCCCCCCTCGACCGTGCCGCCGATTCACGTATTGCGTGTAGAGAAAATGCGTGCGCCCGATCGCTTTGGCCAGCGATTCTTCCCGTTCCGGCACCCCCACGACGTGGACATGATTGGACATCAGACAATAGCCCTCGACGCGGAATTCGAAGCGACGCGCTTGCTCGCGTAGCAACGCCAAATACACCCGCCGGTCGTCGTCCACAAAAAAGACGTCTTGCCCATTGTTTCCCCGTTGGGTGATGTGATGATAGACACCCGGCACCACGATGCGCGCGACTCTCGACATGATCCCATCCTATCGCAACACCTGACACCTTGTCAATATAAATGGTGACTGTCCCTATTTAATTTCGGGTGCTTGTCAGGACATGGTACGTTTGGTACTCTCAGCAGCTAAGATAGAAGTGGATAAGGTTGATTTGTGAGCTATAATTTCGTCTGGGATCCGAAAAAGGCGGTAATCAATGCACAAAAGCACAACATAACATTTGAGGAGGCCACCACCGTATTTGGAGACCCGCTAGCCATGAACATGCCGGACCCGGATCACTCTTTACGTGAACGGAGGCAATATGAAGAAGGCAAGAACTAAGAACACCATGGTCTGCGAAGCAGAGGCAGATACCATGCGTTCGGAATACGACTTCTCAAAGGCGGTTCGGGGCGTTACTGCGGCACGCTACGCTAAGGGCACCAACGTCGTGGTGCTCGCGCCCGATGTAGCGCGTATGTTTCCGAACGCGGCCGCGGTCAATGAGGCCCTGCGGGCGCTCGGCGGAATCATCCGTCGTGCTCCACACGTCAAAGCTTCCAAGCGCCTGGCCGCCCGCTAGTTCGGCCAGCATCTTGCTACCATCCAAATGCCATTGGGTCTTTTGTCTGCCGGCCACGGTTGGTGTGTGGATTCTCGACCCTGGCGCCGTCATCGGCCCTTCTCAGTAATTCAACCAAACCGTCCGGATAGACGGGCGGTGTGCCGGGGCCAATGGCGTCAAGGTCCAGCCAGATCGCATTGAAGTGCTCGCCGTTGCTTTCGCGCGCTGGGAATTGAGCAAGCTCATAGAGTGAGGCGTCCCCTAATTTCCCGTCAAACACGAAAACGATCTGATGGCCTTGTTCGCCGTCGAACGTGAACAAACTCTCCAATACGCCGATCAACCTCGGGTGGTGAATTTCCACGCCAAGTTCTTCGCGCATCTCGCGCCGCAGGGCTGATTCGCTTGTCTCGCCGAAATGGATGGCGCCGCCGGGCGGGCGATAGAACACTTGCTGTTTGGTCGGATCATATCCATCGCCGACCAAAATCCGATTCCCATTCCGAAATACGCAGATGGCAATCGGCCGAATGTGACCCGTGACTTTGACTTCATCCATTGCTACACCACCGCCTTCATCACTATGCCTCTTCCTCATGAAATGCCTTGGACCAAACCTCGTAAGGACGGCAGGCATAGCCATTCGCGCTCAAGAATCCGCGCACGGATTCTTTCGAAGGGCTGACGATCCCGCCGACCGCATCCGCACCCCGCGACGCGAGACGCTGGTGGATTATCTCAATCAGATGTGTCGCAACACCCTTCCGTTGGAACTTCGGTTGGACCGCGAGCCGATATACCCACGCCCACCATCCGTCAAAACCGCCAATCACGGTTCCTACAATGTGACCACCAGATTCTGCAATAATTACTAAATCCGGTTCGTCCGTTATCTTTGCTTCCAGGTTACGCTCGTATGCCTGCGGCTCCCAGAATCGGCGCCATAGTTGGAGTATCTGATCGATGTCAGCGACTTCGGCATCCTTGTAGACTAGCTTATCCATCTTCGTCTCCCCAGTTTCCGCGGCATCCAAAGATCAGAAACCCGCAACGTCTAAGAGCGTGTTTCGGAAGGCCGTTCGACCCCTCCAGGGTCATCCAGATACGCGTCCTTTACCCGACGTTTCTTACGTAGAGAAGATTTCAGTACACCGGCTTGGCTTTTTCGATTCGTCGCTCGAATTCATCAAGACAACTATTGAGAAAGGCGCGGAGACACTTCACGGAACAGAACATCAGATAGAAATAGCCCCCGTAGATATCTTCGGCGAGATAGAGTAGAACGCCCTTATAGCGATGTTCACCTTCACCCGAGGGGTCATCGGCGCCGTGCCACTTAAGGCTGAGGAAACCCTTTAATCCTTTGGTCGGCGCAGCATAGGTGTCTCTGTCAATTTTCCCCAACGCGCCACCGCAAAGGATCGCCATCGAATGCGGTCCCCAGACTTTTCGTTTCTTGCACCAAGGGCACAGTGGCTTCTTTGGGTAGTGTCCCGGCCGCTTTTCCATCACCGGTAACTTAATTCGCCTATTCATCAAAGGTCTCTCCGCCGTTCATTCTCGGATCTGTAGTCTCCCCAAAGCGCGCTGAAGCGAGCTATCTGTCGTTGGATGACACACTACACCCTCGCTAAAGCGAGGTGCAAAGAGGAGCCCGCTGAAGCGGGCTAAACCTGGCCTCCTCGCTCCGGTCATACAATAAAAAACGTCCAGCGTTCGGGCGCCGTCAAGCAAGTATGACCGTGCCAGTTCGCCGAAAGGACAGTAAGGACCACAGGGACGATAAGGATCGCAAGAAACACGCGTCGAAATTTATCTCTATCGGGTGCATGGTGGCGGGTGCGGGAAAGTGGTAGAATATGGGGATCCATGCAGGAATTGCATGGGTTTGAGGTTGGATTTTGGTGGTTTGAGTGAGCCGTGCGAACGGAATTTGCAAAGCTTCTGAAGGTGTTGCGCAAGGCCCTGCCGGGGGAAGACCTGGAGTTGGTGCGCAAGGCCTATCGTGTGGCCAATGAGGCGCATGCGGGGCAGGTGCGCCTCTCCGGCGACCCGCATATCTCGCATAGTCTGGCGGTCGCGAAAATTCTCTCGCAACTCGGCCTGGACCTCACGACCATCGCGGCGGGACTGCTCCATGACGTTTTGGAAGACACGCGTTTCAGCCGTGAACAACTACGTCAGGATTTTGGCGACGAGATCGTCGTACTGGTGGACGGTGTGACCAAAATCGGATCGATGCGCCCCGCGTCCGCGGTGCCGACCCAGGAGGCGAGGCAGGCGGTCAACCTGCGCAAGATGCTGGTGGCCACGGCGAGGGACGTCCGCGTCATCCTGATCAAGTTGGCCGACCGGCTGCATAATATGCGCACCATCGAATTCCTGGCGGCGGAAAAAGTTCAGCGCATCGCTCGGGAGACGCTGGACATTTACGTCCCGCTGGCCCATCGGCTCGGTATCGCGAGTTGGAAATGGGAACTGGAGGACCACGCCTTCCACTATTTAAACCCGCACGACTACAAGGAAATGGCGGCGCGGGTGGCGATGAAACGGCGCGAACGGGAAGCGTGTCTGAATGAAACGATGGCGTTCTTGGAAAGACGACTGGCCGAGGCCGAGGTCGAGGCGCGGGTCATCGGACGTCCGAAGCATCTTTACAGCATCTACCAGAAGATGGTGCAGCAGGGGAAGGATTTCGACCAGGTCATGGACGTCGCGGCGGTGCGAATCATCACGCAGACGGTGGCGAGTTGCTACAACGCGCTCGGCGTCGTGCACAGCCTGTGGACGCCGGTGCCGGGCCGGTTCAAGGACTATATCGCCACCCCGAAGGTGAACATGTACCAGTCGATCCACACCACGGTGATGCGGGAAACGGGCACGCCGCTCGAGATTCAGATACGCACCGAGGAGATGGACCGTACCGCGCGGGAAGGCATCGCCGCCCACTGGAAATACAAGGAAGGGAATGGCCGCGGCGATCCGAAGCTGGACAACCAACTGAAGTGGCTGCGGCAGATGTACGAATGGCTGAAAGACGCGCACGCGCCGGATGAACTACTCGATAGTGTGCGGCGCGAGTTCGGCGCGACGGACATATACGCGTTTACACCCAAGGGCGAATTGAAGGAGTTGCCGGTCGGCGCGACGCCCTTGGACTTCGCGTATGCGGTCCACTCGGATGTCGGCCACCACTGTATCGGGGTGCGCGTGAACGGCCGGCTGGTGCCGTTGCGATACAATCTCCAGACCGGGGACGTGGTGGAAATCTTGACCTCGAAGAGTCAAACCCCCCACGTGGACTGGCTGGATTTTGTGGTTACGGGTCGGGCGCGCACCCGCATCCGGCAGCGTCTGCGCGAGATGGGCGAACTCGATCCGCTGGAAAGTTTGCTCAAGCGCGAACCGCTCCAACGTCAACCCGCGCCGAAACCGGTGGTGCGGCAAGTGGACGATGCGACGCGGGAGAAACTGATCCGCGTGGCGGGAATGAAGAGTGTGCTGGCGCAATTCGCCAAGTGCTGCAACCCGATGCCGGGCCACGCGGTCATCGGGTATGCCACCAAGACTCCTGGAATCACCATCCATCGCGTGGATTGCAAGAACTTCGCCAACACGAAGCGCGACACGTCGCGCATGGTGCAAGCCTCCTGGGACGGGGACACGCGCCTGGAAATCGGCATGCGGGTCACGATCGGGCAGCGCCCCAACGGCTTGGCGGACGTCACCAACGCGTTGCGTCCGTTGAACATCAGCATCATGCGCGCCCAGTTCCATCCCGGTGAGCGCGGGCGAAACGTATTTGATTTCACGTTCGAAGCGCCCGACCCCGGCAGCGTGGAATTGGTCGTCCGCAGGTTAAAAACGGTGCCGGGCGTGACCAGTGTGAATCGCATGCCGGTTCATCAGTTACACTTTGACAATTCGGTATGACCGAGCGTTTCGAACTGGTGAGCTCCTTCAAACCGGAGGGGGACCAGCCGCAGGCCGTCCGTGAATTGGTAGCGGGGTTGCAGGAAGGATTGCAACACCAGGTACTGCTCGGGGTGACCGGTTCCGGCAAGACGTTTACGGTGGCCAATGTTCTGGCCGAGGTGCATCGTCCGGCCTTAGTGCTGGCCCCGAACAAGATTCTCGCGGCCCAACTCTACGGCGAATTCAAGGCGCTTTTCCCGAATAATGCCGTCGAATACTTCGTCAGCTATTACGATTACTACCAGCCGGAAGCCTATGTTCCCGCGACCGACACCTACATCGAGAAAGATGCGTCCATCAACGACGAGATAGACAAAATGCGACACTCCGCGACGCGGGCCGTGCTGACCCGCCGCGATACGATTATCGTGGCGAGCGTATCCTGCATCTACGGCATCGGGTCGCCAGAGACGTACCGCGAACTCCGCGTCGAGCTCGAACAAGGCGGCGAGATGTCGCGCCAGGATTTCGTTGCCGGGCTCGTGGCCATGCAGTATGCGCGGAATGACGTGGACTTCCACCGCGGCACGTTCCGCGTCCGCGGCGACATCGTGGACGTGTTTCCGGCGTATGAGGCCGAGTCGGCTTTGCGGGTCGAATTCTTTGGGGACGAGATCGAGAACCTATTCGAGATCGATCCCCTGCGCGGTGCCACCAATCGCCGACTGCGCCGGGTGGCCGTCTACCCCGGTTCTCACTACGCCACGACCGCCGACAACATGCAGCGCGCGATTAAAGGTATCGAGTTCGAATTGGAAGAACGCTTGAAGGAATTGCGCGCGGCCGGAAAGCTGCTGGAGGCACAGCGACTCGAACAGCGAACACGCTACGACTTGGAGTTGCTGGCGGAATTAGGGTACTGCCCGGGCATCGAAAACTACTCCCGACATTTGGACGGCCGCAGGCCCGGCGAGCCGCCGTACACGCTCATCAATTATTTCCCAGAAGACTTTCTCCTGGTGATTGATGAGAGCCATATCACGGTTCCGCAGGTGGACGGCATGTACAAAGGGGACAGTTCGCGCAAAGACAAGCTGGTGGAGTACGGCTTCCGCTTGCCATGCGCCCGCGACAACCGGCCCTTGAAGTTTCGCGAGTTCGAGGAGCGCGTCCACCAATGTATCTACGTCAGCGCCACCCCGGCTTCCTACGAACTCCGGAAGAGCGGCGGGCTGATCGTGGAACAAGTCGTGCGGCCCACGGGTCTGGTGGACCCGGA
>JACQVH010000015.1 GCA_016209895.1 Candidatus Hydrogenedentota bacterium
CCCGTATCACCGCCCGGACTCCGCGCTGTATGGACCGAATTGCAGTGAATGTCATTCGGACAGGCTTATGGAAACCGCGGCGCATGCGGATATCCCGGCTGCTCACAGCCTGATGCCCGGGTATTTCGGTGTGGACGACAATCGCTGCCTCAAGTGTCACACCGACGGCGCGGACCTGGTCTATCGGTCCACCAACTACTTCCGAGCCGCGCGATACGAAGCGGGCTGGTGCGCTTCGCCCGCCTGCCACGGCGCGAGCGGCCCCCGACCGCTTTACGCGGTGGACCAGTGATTTGGATGGCGAACCCAGACTCGGTGCCTGATTAGGGATGGCTGCCCCCGAGTTTTTGGGAGAAGGAGAGAAGTACTCATGGAAACTCACCGAGACCGACCTGACTCAGTTGAAGTCCGCCCGACGCAGGGAATGGAATGCGACATGACGCGCCGGAGCTTTATTAAGGCTGCCGGTCTTTTAGTGGGCGGTTCAGCATTTGCTGGGTCTTTCTTCCGGGAGGACGAGACCAAGGCAGCGAATTTCGGCAATCCCGTATTGGTAGAGACCGACCCGCGCGTCGAGATCAAATACAGCGTCTGTTTGGGCTGCCACGGTGGCTGCGGCATCCGATGCAAGGTGGTTGATGAAGTTCTGGTGAAGATTGACGGCAATCCGTATCATCCGAACAACCTCGATCCGCACTTATTCTATGCCACAGACCCCGAGGCGGCCAAGACGGTACCAGGCCGAATCTGTGCCAAGGGCATAGCGGCGATCCAGTCCCTCTACGATCCGTACCGATTGAAAGAGCCGCTTAAACGGGTTGGGCCACGCGGGTCGGGGCAGTGGGAAGCGATCACATGGGAGGCAGCCTTTGCAGAAATTGGGGCGAAACTCGCCATCTATCGCGACCTATCAACCCCGATCAATCCGAACGCGCCCGAACTGGGCCCGAAAGTGAACCAAGTCGTATTTTCCGGCGGTCGGAACCAGCAGGCTCAATTCACTGACCGTTTTTGGAAGAAGGTGTTCGGGACCGTAAACGCTCGACACGACCACACCAGCATTTGCGAGGAAAGTCATCACGTTGCCCATGAGTTACTCACCGGATCGGGCATCCATCCTTCGCCGAAGAACCACACGAAACCAGATTTGCTGAACTCCAAGTTTGTCCTGTGGTTTGGTTCGGACCCATGTTCCGCCAATTTCCCTTTCGTTCCGATCGCGCGCAAACTGATCGAGATGGTGGTCGCGGGTGGAAAGCTATACGTAGTGGACCCACGGTGCAACGTCGCTGCCTCTAAGGGGACTTGGATACCCGTTAAACCGGGGACCGACGCCGCCCTAGCCTTGGCCATTGGACGCTATATCGTGGACCACGGGCTGTACAATGAATCGTTCCTAATACGTCCGCATAATGGCGCCTCCAACCCGACGGGCGAACTGAACGTCACGGATGCCACCCTCCTCGTGAAAATTGTAAGCGGGCGTCCGCAAGCGTTTCTCCGTGCCAATGAAGCGGGGATTCAAGGCGGCTCCGACTCGGACTTTGTAGTCTGGTCGAATGGCGCTGCTTCGAAATTCGATAGCGTTGACACGGCAGACCTATTGCCCGGGCTGGTCGCCGTCAGTGGAATCGAGTGCAAGACCGCTTTTGAACTATACGTGGAACGAGTGCGCGAGAATACCATTGCCGAATACTCGGCGATTTGCGGCGTGGACCAGGCCACCATCGAACGACTTGCTCGGGAACTTGTAGCCGCGGGGCGTCAGGGTTGCGTGACCATGTACCGGGGACCGGTGCAGCATACGAACGGAACCTATACGGGACTGGCCATTCTTTATCTAAATTTGCTTATTGGCAATTTCAATTGGAAGGGCGGCCTTTCCTTTGGTGGGGGGGCATATAAGGCGACGGGTGGCTTTACCGGCGCCCCGTTCAGTGATCCCGGCACCGTTACGGGCGGTGTCAAGGAGGTCGGTGTACCGATTACCCGGGTGAAGTCGAAATACGAAGACAGTACGGAGTTCAAGACGAAAGGTTACCCGGCGAAACGGCCTTGGTTTCCACTGGCCGGGCATTACAACTATCAGGAAATCATTCCCAGCATCGAGGATGAATATCCATATCCGGCAAAAGCGCTCATATTGTATTGGAACGGCATCCCCTACTCCACTCCGGCGGCGCGCGATGTCTACGAGCGCGTTCTGGCGGATGAAAACAAAATCGAACTAGTGGTCGCTATAGATATAGCGATGGGAGAAGCTACGGCGTGGGCGGATTACGTCCTCCCTGATACCACGTATTTCGAGCGGTGGAGCGTCAAGGACGTTGCGCCAACCATTCTAACGAAGACCCTAGGTGTCCGACAGCCGGTAGTAGGTACTTTTGACGCCGACATGAATTACACGCCGTATCTACCCAACACGAAGACCGTCGAAGACATGCTTATCGGCTTGGCTAACGTCATGGGACTACCCGTCGGACTTCAGAATGCTTGGGACTTCTATCGCCAGCTCATCGCCAATACTGCGGCAGACGGCGAACCCCTAAGCATGGAATACGTTGTTGCGCGGGGCGGGCGCTTTGAAGACTACGATAAGGCGTATGATGGAGAGAAGTTGGCTCGGCGTTTTGAAGACCGCCTGTACTTCTTCTCGGAGAAATTGGCCAAGACCCATGACTCGATGACCGGTGCCTATTTCGATGGCGTCGGAAAATACGAGCCGCCCGCTGACGTCAAGGGCCGGGTCATCGAAATACTGGATGGCGCTTATCCTCTGCAATTGGTTACCTACAAGTTTGGCTGGCATACGCAGATGCACACCATCCGCTACCCCTGGCTGGTCTCCGTGCTTCCCGCGAACTTCGTCGAGATTAGCCGTGCCGACGCCGCGGCACGCGACATCCGCACCGGCGACCACGTTACCATAGAATCGCCGTCTGCTCTTAGGCCCCTGGAAGGCGTGGCATACGTAACCGATACCATTCGGCCCGGTGTCGTTGGCGTCTCCCATCACTTCGGCCATTGGGAAATGTCGTCGAAGCCGCACCAAGTTAATGGAGTAAATTCGGGATTCAGCTCCATGCGTAGAGCCGGGATCACCGCTAACCCGATTATGCGAAGCGACCCGACCTTGGGCAATGTCACGCTCCAAGATAAGATTGGCGGGAGCGCTTCATTTTACGATACCTACGTGCAAGTTGCGAAGGCTTAGATTCGGAGAGGAATAGCATATGTCCCAGGTCGGATGGATCGTAGACCTCAGGCGGTGTATCGGATGCCGTTCGTGTTTTGTCGCCTGCAAAAGTGAGAATCACACTCCTCTGCGCACCGACTGGCGATTTGTCGTCGAGCGCGAGAGCGGCGCGTATCCCAATCCCAAGCGGGAGTTTATTTCGCTCGCCTGCAACCATTGCGATGAACCCGCATGCGTCAAATCATGCCCGGTAGACGCCATTTCCAAGCGAGAATCCGATGGCGTGGTCTTGATTGACCAAGATGTTTGCGTTGGCTGCCGATACTGCATTATGGCCTGTCCTTATGGCGTGCCGCGGGTTGATACGGAAACGAACAAAGTCAGCAAGTGTACGATGTGCATACACCGACTCGATGCCGGCCTCTTGCCGGCGTGCGCAACAGCGTGCGTCACCGGGGCCATCCGTTTCATTCCTGATTTTACTACCGAGACCTCGAATATGCCGGACGGCATGGCGGCCCCGGCGCTCACTCGACCCAATATTGACTTTATACTGATGTCGTAGAACGCGGAATGTCTTCATTCGAGCATAGCGCGAAGCATGAATTCGATGCGCTGGCGCCGGCACGACAGAGCCTGTACTCGAGCTTGAGTCAAGCGTTCTATGCGCCCCCTGTGGCGCACCCGCTTCCACCATTGCTGAACCCGGATTTCCTGGACGCCATTGGCCCATTCGTTTCGCCGCGTGTAATGAACACGCTAAGGCCATGGGCGGCGGAGGCCGGCGCTGACGACCAATGGGCGAGCAAAACCAAACAGGAATTCATGCGCCTTTTCAAGGTACCCGGGGAGGACTATGTCAAACCGTATGAATCCGTGTACCGCGATTCGCGGGAGATAGGTAAAAAAAAGGTGGCGGGGTTGCTGATGGGTCAGTGCGCCACCGACGTGAAAAAATGGTATCAGCTTGCGGCGGTCGAAGTGTCCGGAGAGTACCAGGACCTGCACGATCACATTGCGCTTGAGCTGAATTTCTTGAGCCACCTTTGCAAAAAGGAACAGGAATTTATCCGGGCCAGAGACACGGTTCGATTGCGACGATGCCGGGAAATGCAGCGGGACTTCCTGGCTGGCCATGTTATAAAGTGGATAGGTTTGCTTCGCGATAGAATCTGGGAGAAAACAAACCACCCCTATTATCGCGGAGTGGCCGACTTTACAGTTGACTTCATCAATTCGGATTTGAACATGCTGGAAAGTCATCTCGGGGCTGCTTCAGTGTCCTCCGGGCCCCCGTATCGGGAAACTGACGCCCGAGCTTCTACTTCTTCTTGTACACGGTGACCTTGTCGCCGACCTGGAGTACCGGGTCCTTGGTCCAGCCGTTCCACTTGAAGAGATCCTTCAGGGACACGCCATAGCGCCGCGCAATACTGGTGGGATTCTGGCCGGCGGCCACGACGTGCATCGTCTTCTCGCCTGGTCTCTTCTCGGCCGCGGCCGCCGCCGCCGGCGAGGTAAGGTCAGCGTTAACACCAATGGTCTGGGGAGGCGAGGCAGCGTTGGAAGGTTGGATGACGTAGGCGTCGCCAATGTGCAGAACAGATTTCGACGTCAGGTTGTTCCAGGCCAGAAAGTCATTCAGTCTAACGCCGTGCTTCGCCGCGATCACGCTGGGATTCTCGCCTTGCGCGACCTTATGAGTCAGTTTGTCCGGTTCCGGCTTGGCCGGCGCCGCTACGGCTGCCGCCACGACGGGCTCCGGCGTCGACGACTCGGCTTTGGCGGGTTCTTCCGCCGCGGCCTCCTTCGGGCCGTAGACGATCAGCTTGTCGCCAACGTCAATTTTCGATTTCGCCGAAAGTTGGTTCCATTTCAGGAGCTCCTCGACTTTCACCCCATAATTCTTGGCAATCACGGCGGGGTATTCGCCGGCTTTGACTACGTGCGTCATCTTCTCGCCGCTGCTCGCTATCTTGGCTTCGCTTAGCTTATTGGCGACGCTTGGGCCAGACGGAGCCGCGGCCTGCTCCACCGACGTCTTCGACTCGAGGTAAAGACTGTCGCCCACACGAAGCTTCGCCCCGCTGCCCAAGCTATTCCACGCCTGGAGGTCTTTGACACTCAGACCTTCGCGCTTGGCAATATCGTAGAGTGTGTCGCCGCGACGCACCCGGTACGTCCGAGTCGTTGACTTGCGTTCCTTTGGGGCCTTCTCCGTAATTTTTGCTACCTGGGTCGGCTCGATAGTCGAGGGTTGCTTGGGTTTTTCTGCCTTTTCCGCGTCCACGCTCGCGACGGCGGTCTCCCCGCCCGGAATCGCTAAACGCCGGCCGACATGGAGATTCCGCGCGGACCGTATCTTGTTTTTCTTCATCAAAGTGTCCAGCGAGACGTTGTATTTCTTGGCGATCTCGCCGAGCGTTTCGCCGCGTCGCACCACGTGACTGCCGGGTTTTTCCGCCGAACCCCGGGCAAACGTCGCGAAAACAGACCCGTGTCGCGTGGTGGGCACCTTTTCGAGGGC
>JACQVH010000221.1 GCA_016209895.1 Candidatus Hydrogenedentota bacterium
AATGCGTACAGCCCTACGTGTTCAACATCAACCTGGTCGGCACGCACGGCACCATTAAGAACAACCACGTGTACTCGAAGCGGAAATTCCCCGGACAGACCACGTGGGTCGAGATACCGACAATTCTCCCAGACAGCGGCGACGTGCGCCACCATCCGTTCGTCCCGGAGGTGAATCATCTCGTGGATTGCATTCTCAACGGCCACGAATCGCACTGTAACGTGGCGGACGCGTACAAGACGCACGAGGTCTGCTTCGCCGCCGACTTGTCCGGGAAAGAAGGCGGACCCGTCGCTTTGCCGCTGCCTTGAATGAAACGATTGCCGGCGCGGCACTCCCCACTCGTCATCCTGGCGATGCTCTGCCTGGCGCTGGCCGTGGTGTCTCCGGAGTTCCGGAGCCGGGAAAACCTGCAACGGGTTGCCTACCGAACCTGCGACGTGGGCATCATCGCCGTCGGCCAGACGCTGGTGATCATCAGAGGGGGAATTGACTTGTCCGTGGGCAGCGTCGCGGCGCTGTCGGGCGTGGTGGCGTGTTTGCTCATGAAGGAACCTGGGGTTCCGGTGGTGTTGGGGGTAGCGGCGGGCGCAGGCACGGGTCTCGTGTGCGGCGTCATCAACGGGCTCCTGTCTACGAAAGGCGGCATCCCGTCGTTCATTGCTACTCTGGGCATGATGCTCGCGGCGCGCGGGACGGCGCTGTTGCTGGCCGGTTCACAGCCGATCTACAACTTACCGGAACCGTTTCGCTACCTGGGCGGGACGCGCGGCTGGTGGATACCGGTGCTAATAACTGCCGGCATCGCAACGTTCTTCGCCGTTCTATTGGCCTTCTCGCGGTTCGGACGCGCCATTTTTGCCACCGGCGGCAATGCGACCGGCGCGCGCCTCTCGGGAATTCCCACGGACCGCGTTCGGATTTCGGCCTTCGCGTTGTGCGGACTACTGACTGGATTTGCGGGCGTGGTGCTGGCGTCTCGGACCGGCATCGGCGATCCCTCTGCCGCCAGCGGCATGGAGTTGGATGCCATCGCGGCCTGCGTGATCGGCGGCGCGAGTTTGATGGGCGGCGAAGGCGGCAGCACCGGCGCGCTGGCCGGCGCGCTGATCATGAACGTGCTGGTCAATTTCTGTAATCTGAAAGGGTTCGACCCGCACTGGCAATCCGTGCTCATCGGCACCCTGATCGTCATCATGGTCGGCTACGACAGCTACCGCAAACGCCGGGCGGGGTATTCGAAAGCGTGACAGCAATGAGCAATGAGTAACGAGCAGTGAGCGGAAATCGGCGCGCGACAAGCGCCGCATGACGAGTGGCAAGTGATCAGCGGCCAGCCAATAATCACTGGCGAACGCTCACTAGCCATGAAAAGGAGAGGGGATTAGTCTCATGAAAGTATTACTGATTCGTTTGATCTCGGTGTTGGTCATATGTGGGTGCACGCCTTCGGGACGGCAAGAGAATGTTACCTCGGGGGCGGTTCCGGAGACCGGGCCTCCGGCGGTGGCTCAGTCTGCGGCGCCTGCGGCGGAAGGCGTGAAGGCGGCTTACGAAATTGCGGTCATTCCGAAAGGACTGGCGCACCTGTTTTGGCTGACAGTGAAGGCGGGGGCGGAGGAAGCGGCGAAGGAATTCAACGCGCACATCACGTGGATCGGTCCGGCGAAGGAAACCGAAATCGCGCAGCAGATCAATATCGTCGAGGACATGATCACGAAGAAGGTGGATGCCATCGTGATGGCGGCATGCGACAAGGACGCGCTGGTGGACGCGATCCAGCAGGCCGCGACTGCGAAGATACCGGTGGTGACGATTGACTCGGGCGTGGAATCGGACGTGCCGATTTCCTTCGTCGCGACCGACAATATCGCTGGGGCCAAGTCGGCGGCTCGGGAACTCGCCAAACTCATCGGCAACGAGGGGAAAGTGGGATTGATACCGTTTGTGCCGGGCGCGGCGACTTCGGTCCTGCGCGAGGACGGTTTCAAAGAAGGTCTGAAGGAGTTCCCCAACGTGGAACTGGCCGTGACGCTCTATTGCCACAGCGACGTGGCCAAGGGTATGGCGGCCACGCAGGACATGATGACCACGTTTCCGGACCTGAAGGGAATTTTTGCGGCGAACGAGCCCGGCGCTTTGGGTGCGGTGCAAGCCATTAAAGCCGCGAACAAAGCCGGACAAATCAAGCTCGTCGCCTTTGACGCTGCCGAAGAGGAAATCTCGGCGCTGAAAGAGGGCGTCATCCAGGCGCTGATTGTGCAGAACCCATTCCAGATGGGCTATCTCGGTGTCAAATCCGCGATTGACCATATTCAAGGCAGGCCCGTCGAGAAACGCATAGACACCGGCGTCACGGTGGTCACCATGGAAAACTTCAACCAGCCGGAAATCCAGAAGCTGCTCTATCCGGTAAAGCAGTAACGTTTGAGGTCGCATATCCCCTGGCGAGGGATGTGCCGGCGGTGACCCGAAAGCATCAGGAGATACTGCGTCATGAAGTCGAAAGTCCAGCGGTGGGGAAAGAGTCAGGGCGTGCGTATAAGTAAGAAAATACTGGCTCGCGCTGGAATCTCCGTGGGCGACTGCGTAGACGTTGTCGTTCGCGATGGCGTCATCGTCGTGACGCCGGTCCGGCAAATTCGTGGGAAGCGCGACCTACGAAAACTCGTCACGGGCATTCCCAAGGGTTACTTGCCTAAAGAATGGGTCTGGGGCGCACCCGTCGGTAAAGAAGTTTGGTAGATGACAAGCAGACCGTTCTTCGCAATCTGGACGGATTTGTTTCTTGACGGGCTTCCGACGAGTTGAACCGGCGCTACATGCCGACGTATTGCTTGTATTCGGCTTGGGCTTGCGGCCGGTGTCCGAACCGGTCCCGCAGGCTGCGGAAGGCGGGTAGGCCAAAGCGCAACGCCCACGACCATAACCGCCGGGTCGGCTCGAACGTAAGCGTCCAATCCAACAACTTTACGACCCAGTTATTGGGGCCGGTCCCGTACCAAGCGTACGCCCGCTGGTACAGGCGCACGAGTTGATGGAAGCGGCGGTGGAAGAACAGCACCTGCGCGTTGGTCATGGTATCGAGCGGCAGGGTAGAACGCGAGAAATAATCGAGCGGCACGTCTTCCGAAAGCCATCCGCGCTCCTTGCAGAGGTCCCATAGGGGAGTGCCGGGGAATGGGAAGAAAATGCTGACTTGCATACAGTAGGGTTTCGCGCGCGCATTCAAACGCACGGTTTCGAGCACGGCGGACGGGGTCTCATCGGGGAGACCCACCATGTTGAACGAGTAGGTTTTGATCCCCGCGCGATTGGCGGTGTGGAAGGCATCCTCGACCTGCTGCACGGTAAGGGCGCGGTCCAGAACGCGATTCATAATAACTTCGTTGCCGCTTTCCAGTCCGATTTTCGCTTCGGTGCAGCCGGCGTCCCTGAGCTTGCAGAGCTCCTCCTCGAACACGAGATTCGGACGCAGATTGAAGCGGAACGGCGCATGAACTTCGCGCTTATAGACATCGCAGAACTCTTGCGTATAGTCTTTCTTGATGAAGGGCAGGTCGTCGTCGAAATGCACGCTGTGGAGGTGCGGATACTTTGCGAAGACGGTTTTTATCTCCTCGGCCACCTTCTCGGGCCGTCGGAAGCGAACGTAGTTCTGTCCACGGTATAGGTGCATGAGGGTACGGTTCGCGCAATACGTGCAGCCAAAGGCGCACCCGCGCGTCATCATGAATGTGCCCCAGCCCTTCTGCTCGTGGTGTAAGTTTCCGTAGTTGAAGATCTCCCGGTCGGCGAAGGGGTAGGAATCCAGGTCTTGTTCGACCGGCCGCACGGGATTGCGGTGGGTCTTGCTCGCGTAATTGACCCATAAGTTGGCAACGTCGCAGTGGTCACGGCCGGCTTCCAAGCGCTCGCAAAGTTCGACGATCGCTTCTTCGCCCTCGCCTTTGCAGAGCATGTCAATCCCTGGGGTATTGATGACCTCTTCGGGCGACATGGTCGGGTGAAGTCCACCGAAGATGTTCGGGAGGTTGGGACGCATATCTTTAGCCAGCCGGGCGAGATGCGCCCCAAGCCGGAAGGCGAACGTTGTGCAAGAGACCGCAAGGAGGTCCGGGGCTTCGCGTTCCAAATCCCGACGAAAATCTTCATCGGAGTAATGGACGCTGGTGATATGCAGCAGGGAGGTTTGGTGTCCGGCACGCTTCAGCACCGCGGAAAGCATCGCGATGCCGTAATAGAAATGCCCGGACCAATTGGGGTCAATCTCGAGTTGGTCAGGATACGCGAAGGTGACTTTCGTATGATCCTTCCTCGGAAGGCAGGCGAGGTAAGACCACGCCGCCTAGTACCTACATCCCACACGCAGCCTAGAAGAAATCCGCAAAGATTAGTATACCATGCGTGTGACGGATAACGCGAGCATCCGACGATAATATTCCTGGCCAAAGTTAAAGTTTAAGGCCGCATTATCCAATATATTTGCCCACGCGGCACAAACCAAAGGGACGCAAAGGAGATCAAAGACAACAACGACGTACGCTTGGCGGATGACTGGCGAGGCCATGTAACTAAACTTCTTTTGTCGCATGTGGGGCTTGGCTTGCACTTTGAACCGGCATTTCCAGGATGAACCCACCTCCCTCGGATTCGGGGCCCTTCACAACTTCAGCGCCGCATTATGTTTGCGGAAGAGGCCGCGAAACTGGTGGTAGGTAAGGCCGAGCAGTTCGGCGGCTTTGCGCTGGTTGAATTTGGCGCGTTGCAGGGCCTGGCTAAGGAAGCGGATTTCGAGTTCGGTAATGGCCGCTTCGAACGGCTTGGACAGCAGTTCATCGGCGGCGAAAGCAGGCACGTGGGCAACCGGTTCTGACGGCGGAACTGACGCCGCTGAGGCGGCTTCCACCGGTGTCACGTGTGGCAACACGCCTGATTGCGCGTGGAATGGGTCGAAAATGATTTCGGAATCGGTAATGAGGTTGTCGTCGGATCGGTATACCGCCCGTTCGACCACGTTCTTCAATTCGCGCACGTTCCCGGGCCAGGGATAGTTTTCCAAGTGGGCCGCGGCTTCCTCAGTAAACTGCGGCACTCCGGCCCAGCCCAGTTCGAAAGACATGCGGGCCGCAAAATGATTCGCGAGGAACATGATGTCTTCGCGGCGTTCCCGCAGCGGCGGAATAACCAGCACCTCGAATGATAGCCGGTCCAATAAGTCGCGCATGAACCGCCCCTGCTCGGCGAGCGCGACGAGGTCCGTATTCGTCGCGCCGAAGATTCGAACGTCTACGCTGATCAAGTCGGAACTGCCCACGCGCTCGAAGGTACCGTACTCGACTACGCGCAGAATTTTTTCCTGCGTCTCGACGGGGATATTGCCGATCTCGTCCAGGAACAGGCTTCCCTCGTGCGCGGCCTCGAAGCGGCCCGTGCGACGCCGCACCGCGCCCGTGAACGCGCCCGCCTCGTGGCCGAATAGTTCGGATTCGATCAAGGTGGCGGCCAAGGCGGAACAGTTCAGCGCGATGAAGGGCTCCCGCCACCGCTTGGATAGGAAATGCAAGCGTGTCGCCGCCAACTCCTTGCCGGTGCCACGCTCTCCGATAATGAGAACCGGGCGCTCCACTTGGGCCACACGCGAGAGTTGTTCCTGAAAGGCCAGAAAGGCCTCGGACTGTCCCAACGCCTCTTGCACCCCGCCACGGGCGGGGATATCGGTTCGCAAGGGTTCTTTTCTGGCTTCCGACGGCATGGTTTAATTCACCAAAAGTTTGGAATTCTTGCTTGATGTTAGCACGAATTGCCCCGGAGCGCAACACAACAAATTGAAGAAAGTATGCATCAACCGCTTGTAATCAAATGGTTTAACGAGAATTGAAGTCCTTGGCATACCGGTTGCACTTCAAACGGCCAAGGTAACGAAAGGAGAATTGGAAGACCATGGCGACTCAACTCGAAACACGCCGGACTGGGGACCAGCGAATATTCGCCCGCGTGCCGTATTCGGCCGGGGTGACGTATCGCTACGGGGTCAACGAAGGCGGGATCGCCGCGTCCGCGAATCTGGGACGGGGCGGGGCCTGCCTCACATTGGGACGCTATCTGCGTCCGGGACGCTACGTGATGCTCAGTTTCGAAGCAGCCCCTGCCGACAACGAACCGGTCGAACTGAAAGCGCAGGTGATGTGGTGCCGTCCGACCAACGACGCCAAGCGTTTTGAAGCGGGCGTGCGCATCTTCCACGACGAGCCCGATGTCAACGTGGCGCTGTCGGAACTGCTCTACGACGCCATGCTCCGCGCGGGTCAACTGAACCCGCTGTTGGTCGAACGTGTCGTGCCGGCAGAGTGGTACCAGGCGCCAACGCCATCGACGGGGCGGCCGACCGGCGTAATAGCGAGCCATGCTTGGAAATTTCTGTCGGCGGCCTGCGGCGCTTCTTTCGGCATCTTCCTGAGTTACACGATTATAGCCATGTACGGGCTTGTTTGAGAATCACAGGCCCGAGTAAAGGAGGTAATCTCATGGGTATCTTTACACGCGTGCGAGACATCATCAGTTCCAACCTCAACGCCATGCTCGACATGGCGGAGGACCCGGAGAAGCTGGTGAAATTGATGGTCCGGGAGATGGAGGATACACTCGTCGAAGTAAAGGCCTCCTGCGCCGGGGCCATCGCCACCAAGAAACGTATCGAGAGTGATCGGGAGGTCTGCCGGGTGCGGGTCGAGGAGTGGGCGGGCAAGGCGCGACTGGCCGTTGAGAAGAACCGGGAAGACTTGGCGCGCGAGGCGTTACTCGAAAAACGGCGCTATCAGGAACGGGCCGAGGCCTTAGAAAAAGAGTCGGCACAGTGCGAGTCGCTGGTCGCACAGTATCAGTGCGATATCACCCAGCTTGAAGAGAGACTGGAGACGGTAAAGGAGCGCGAGCGGGTGCTGGTCGAGCGCCACATCCATGCACAGCAGAAGAAACGCGCCCAAGCGGACATCCGCAAGATAGAAACCAGTAACGCGTTTGTTCGGTTCGAGACGTTGGAGAATCGCATCGAACAGATGGAGGCGGAAGCGGACCTCGTCAATTTCGGGCGTAAGCCGGAACTTGAGGACGAGTTCACGCGCCTGCTCGGCGACGAAGAGTTGGAAAAGGAACTAGCCACGCTGAAAGCCGCCGCCGGGAAGTAAGTTCCGTCGTGGCTCAATGCGTAGAATAAAATAGTCGGAACTAGCCGGGCGGACTTTTCAGTCCACCCAAGCATGGGGAGAAAGGAACGTGGGATACGCGATGCGGTTGCTGTTCGGAACGATAGCGGTGTGCGTGAGCTTCGTAGTCGTGCTCGTGACCGTGGCGCTCATCTGTTGTGCGGTGTTCTTCCTCGTAGAAGGTCACATGCCGCGGGCGCAGGACGCCGGTCAGGCATGGCTTACGGTCGGCAGTATGGTATTCCTAGGTTTCCTGTTCTTTCTCTACCTGTTCGGTCGGATGGCCCGGGGCCTTCTCGGACATCGCAACCTGCCCCTGCCCGCGCCGCGGGAACGCGACACGGATATGGAAGAAAGCCGCACCATGCAAGAGATCTACCACGGTCTCTCGAAGATGGAAAAACGTATCGAGGCCCTGGAAACGATATTGTTGGAAGACCGTTCGCGGCGGACGACACCGCTGTGATGTGGGGCACGCGTTCACCCCATTGTTTGAACCGCAGAGAACACCGAGGACACAGAGGAGGCTAACGAGAAATGGAGCGTTGTCACCCATACATCACCCGGCGCGGACTCCACCGCTCGCGCTACGGGATCGTCTTCGGCGTGTGCAAAGGCGTCGCGGACTACTTCGGATTCCGCGTGTTCTGGCTGCGCATCATCGTGCTGGTCGCCATGCTGATCACCGGCTTCTGGCCCGTGCTGGCTGCGTACCTCCTCGCCGCCTTGATCATGAAGAAGGAACCACGCTGGGGCTTCTGGAGAGACTACTGATCTTGCCGGGGGCCTGGTTGTTTTTGGCCGTTCCACCGAATCGGAGCTATGCATATGTCACTTCGTAAGCGAACACCGCTACGACCGCCAAGATTGGCGCGACATTAGCCGCCAGGATCCAGACTATCTGCTTCTCGGCATCGGCAATTGGGATCGCGAATATGATCTTCATCGAAAAGGTCTTCAGGGCGGCGTTAAGCAAGATCAGCAGCGGTCCAGTGATGATCATCGAGGCGGGACTGTCAAGAGAAACAAGAACAAGTCGGTTGGACGCCCAGAACGAGAAGCTGGTGAGAATGATCATGAACGCAACCATCCCTAGAATCAGGGACACGAGATTTATTATCACATCAACGATCAAGAGCCGGGTACCTCGCAAGGCGAACGCATAACGCAGTAATCCGTAGTCAATCACGAGACTGACCGGGAACGTGACTTGCAATGCATAGAATAGGAAGATCGACGATATCCCAAGCGTATCGGGGGGCTGTCCCCAAGCCGATGCCGCGCCGAAGAGAGCGAGGATAAGGAGCCACCAGGATGTTCCAACTTTAATTCTCATCTTGGAAATTGCGTCCAGCTTTCTCTCCATACCTTCGTACTTGAGATAGCTACTGCGCCTTATTTTTCTCGAGCATTTTGTTCATCTCTTCATGGTAGGCTTTCGTATCTTTGAGGCGCAACAGGGACGGCATAGACACCAACGACCGCAAGCATAGGAGTCTATCCCGTGCCGCGTATGGGGGCGGGTTTGGCCGGATGAATGCGCGTTCTGCCGGAGTTCCGAATCGGCGTTGTACGAGGCCGGCGCAGATCAGTCAAGTCCGCGCCGTCCGCGTTCTATTTCGTCGCGTCTGCCGCGCCCCGCTTCAATTGCGCCTTCCGGAGGTTGTTCTTCACGTAGTGCCAGAATTTCGGTCCGCGCGCCCGCGATCCGGCTTCGAGCAAAATCAATGTGATGTCGTCATGGTCCAGGGCTGAGTCGCCCGAGAATGTCTTCAAGGCTTGTACGATCTGTTCGGTCAAACTGCCAAGCTCGCAACCCTTGTTTTCATTGAGCAACTGGAGTAGCCGCTCGTCGCCAAAGAGGCGGTGAGCGGCGTCAGGCGTTTCGGTCACGCCGTCGGACAGCAGCAGCAGTCGGTCACCTGGATCAAGATAGCATTCACCGGGCTCGTACACGGCGTCCGACGACACGCCGAGCGTCATGTTCTGCAACTTGTATGCGGCGGAGTTTTCCAAGGCGAGCTTCATCCAGATACTCTCCCGGCGGCGGAAGATCAAGGCCGGCGGATGGCCCGCGTAGCAGAATTCCAGCTTTCCCTGGGTCGAATGGAAGCTGAGGCAGGCGGCGGTGGCCAGCGAATCCAGGCCCCGTGCGACGGCCCACTGGTTCATTTCGGCCAAAACGTAGGTAGGATTCATTCGATTCATATTCTGCCGCAGGCACTGATGCAATCGCCCGCTGACTTCGGCGACCTGCTCCCCGTGCCCGACGACGTCCGCCAGGCAAATTCGCGCCAGCAGTGCCGCCCGGCACGTGGACATATAGTAGACGTCTCCCCCACTCTTGCCGCCCGCCGGCTGGGCATAGATCGCTCCCGACAGACCCGGCAAACGAACCACGTGGTTGGCGGGGCCATTGCCGCCCCAAACCTCGGAGCAGACCATTTCGTGGATTGCGGTGTTCATGAAATAGGGTTCAGGGTCTAGGGAGGTTGTGGCTGAAGTCCGCGGCCGACGCCGAGAGTTTCGCAGTCTGAAGATTTCCCGTGGAAATCATGAACACGAAAGATTCGGTCGAACCAATAGGCCTTGGCCGATACGCGTCTATGGCTTAGCTTGAGACTCACGCTTCGACACCCTGGACACTGATCCGCAGACCCTATACCCTGAACACTGAACCCGACTAAATTAACTGCTCCAGTTCCTCGACCAGCCCTTTGAACCGGGCCATGGCCGTATTGACCGGTTCGGGGGTTTCCATGTCTACACCGGCATCGCGCAGGATTCCGAGCGGATACTTGGAGCCGCCGGCCTTGAGCATACCCAGGTAGTGTTCGCGTTCGCGGGTCCCGCCCGTCGTCACTTGGTGCACGAGGGCAATCGCGGCGGCGAGGCCGGTAGCATACTTGTAGACATAAAAGGAGTGGTAAAAATGCGGGATGCGGAGACCTTCCAGCGAGAGCTGATCGTCCAGCGTAAATCGCGGTCCGAAGTAGAGCAGCAACAGTTTCCTGTATTCTTCGCGCAGGCGCTCCAAGGTCAGCGGTTCATTGGCTTCGGCCACGGCGTGGATAACTTTTTCAAATTCGGCGAACATGGTCTGGCGGATGAGCGTGCCACGAATTTCGTCAATTTCGCGATTGATGAGATAGGTGCGAGTCGGCTTGTCCGGCGCGCGTTCGATCAGGTATTGGACCAGCAGTTGCTCGTTGAAGGTCGAGGCCACTTCGGCCACGAAGATGCTGTAATCGTAATACTGGAAGGGCTGGTGCCGGGCGCTATAGTACGTGTGCATCGAATGTCCGGCCTCATGAGCCAGGGTGAAGACGCTTTCGAGTATATCTTCGCGGTAATTCGTTAGAATATAAGGCGGCCCACTGTAGCCGCCGGCTGAAAACGCGCCGCTGCGCTTGCCCCGGTTTTCGTAACGGTCCACCCAGCGGTCGCGCAGTCCCGCTTCCAAGGTCCGGCAATATTCGCTGCCGAGCGGCGCCAGCGCCTCGCATATCATTTCCACCGCCTTGGGATAGGGCGTGTGAAAATGGCGCCGTTTTACGATGGGAACGTAGCAGTCGTAGATATGAAGTTTCTTGAGGCGTAGCGCCCGACGCCGCAGTTCGAGATAGCGATGAATCGTGTCGAGGTGGGAATGGACGGCATCGATCAAGCGGTCGTACACGGACACGGGCACCTTGTCGTCAAACAACGCGGCCTCGAGGCAGGACCGGTGGTTCCGCACGCGCGCGTAATAGACGTCCTGAAGGACCGCTCCATTCAGCGTGGCGGCAATCGTATTCGCATGCGCCTCGTAGCCGTCGTAGAACTTTTCAAAGGCTTCCTCGCGCACGTCCCGCCGCCGCGAGTGATACAGGCTCATCAGGGTGCCTTGGGTGAGTTCGACTCGCTGGCCGCGTTCGTTTCGGACGTGGCCGAACTTCAGGTCGGCATCATTGAGTTGCCCGAAGATGCGGTTCGGCGTCCCGGCAATTTCGCCCTGCATCGCGAGGATTCGCTCCTCCGGCGCGGACAGCGTATGCGGCCGGTGGCGGAGCAGTTTTTCCAGCCGGAAACGAAAATCCTTCAACACCGGCGACCGAAGAAACCGGTCCATCTTGGGCTTGGGTATGGCCTGAATCTCGGGCGCGATGTAGCTGGCCGCCTCCTCGGCGTGTGTCGCGGTACGGACGTAGCGCGCCAGCATGCCCTGGTAGTGACTGTTTGAGACGTCTTCGGAGGATTTCAGGAAGGCGTAGTCGCGGAGCTTCTCGGCAACCTTATTGAACTCGACTTCAAACGCATAGCAGTCGCGCAACCTATTCGGCGAGCCCCCCAACTTGCCCTTGAACCGGCTCAGGCCGGCGATGTCACGTTCAAGCTTTGCGTGCGCGCGTTCCCACGCCGCGTCGTCCTTGAATAACGGCCTTAAATCCCAGGTATCTTCGGGTTTGACCGTTGAACGCGCCGGAACGCGGCTCGTTTTTCTCATTTTAGATGCTCCCCTCATGCGCGCGGATAAGAGTGAACGCGCCGTATGTCAAGATAACGCCGCGCGCGGGCACGGAATTCCGCCAGTACCGGAACGAGGCTGAAGGCGGTAGCCTGTAGAGTGTAGTCACGCCCGCACCGCTGCGGCAAGTTTCGGACCTCCCGCCTCCAGAGCCTTCCGCGGCGTCTACTGGATGAACACTTCAATATAGACGCCAGAGGGGGTATTATCGTGTCGGAAGGTGCGAAATGTGGATGTTAGACCGTGGTTGGCCACACAATTGGACCGGTGGGACGGAGCTAGCGTGGAGAAGAACGGCAAGTCCGCAGTGCCGAACGAGAGGGAGGTAGGCATGGTTATCAAAGGCGTGGTTTGGGCCAGTGTGTTGGTGCTCGTTTCGTACTTCGGCTGGGCGGGCGCCCCGGACACGGAGATTACAAAGATCAAGAGCTTGCTGCAGACCGTGGAGCGTTCGGGCGTGACGTTTGTCCGGAATGATCAGGCGCATTCGGGGACAGAGGCCACCGAGCACTTGCGCATGAAATGGAACGGCGCCCAGGACCAGATCAAGACGGTTGAACAGTTTATTGATCACGTCGCTTCCGAATCGTCTACTACGGGCCAGCCCTATGCCGTGCGTCTCCGGGACGGTTCGACGTTGCCGGCACGCGCTTGGCTCTATGGGGCGTTAGCGGCGCTGACAACTTCCGATACATCGGCGACTCCGAAGGACGAGCGGCGGATGGCGCCCGTGGGTTTACTCACACCCTACGACATCCTGAGCGTCATCTACCGTTCGGAGCTGACCTTCCTTCGTGAAGATGACGGAAAGACCGAGCATCGCACGGGACCCAATATGGCTTATCATATTGCTCGCAAGTATGCCTTTCTTTCGTCGGAAGAAATGCGGGCGGTGGAGTTTATTCAGACGTTCTGCACCAAGTCCGCGATTCACGGCACGTACTACGAGGTACAATTGCCCGACGGTCAACGTATGCACCTCGACGAATGGCTGCATAAAGAACTCAAAATGAAACCCCTCGACACGCCGCAGTCATAACCGCGCAGGGGCTGCCACGATGGGCGTCCCTCGGAAAAGGTCATCCGGGGCGGGACGCCACGTCTCAGCAGACGCGTGCGTGAAACTGCCGCAGGGCATGGGGACCTCAGGACGGCCACTCGGAAGGAATGCCTTCTTGGAGCGTGCATCGCTTCAGGTGGCGGCCCAGGACTTGGGACCCTTGCTCGGTACGGAGATCGGCCCAATGGGAAACGTCCGTCAAGAGCTGTTGCAACTTCGGGTAGTAAGGCATAGCGGATGTCAACCCTCCAAC